>NZ_JBHVUQ010000020.1:0-65439 GCF_042884105.1 Streptomyces sp. NPDC058157 | reverse complement strand
GGGTCTCGGCCGGTGCGGGGGCGGCCGGGGCCTCGGCGACCGGCGCCGGGGCGGCGGCGGGCTCGGCGGCCGGAGCGGCGGCCGGGGCCGGGGCGCCCGTGCCGTCGTCGATGATGGCCAGCTCGGCGCCGACCTCGACCGTCTCGTCCTCGGCGACCTTGATGGACGCGAGGATGCCGGAGACGGGGGAGGGGATCTCGGTGTCGACCTTGTCGGTCGAGACCTCGAGCAGCGGCTCGTCGGCCTCGACGCGCTCGCCCTCGGCCTTCAGCCAACGGGTGACAGTGCCCTCGGTGACGCTCTCACCGAGCGCCGGAAGGGTTACGGAAACCGGCATGGTTTCTGTTGCTCCTAACGAAAGTGCGGAAGTGGTCGTCGCGCCCGTGACTGTGGATTAGTCGTGTGCGTGAAGCGGCTTGCCGGCCAGGGCCAGGTGGGCCTCGCCGAGGGCCTCGTTCTGGGTCGGGTGCGCGTGGATGAGCTGCGCGACCTCGGCCGGCAGGGCTTCCCAGTTGTAGATCAGCTGGGCTTCGCCGACCTGCTCGCCCATCCGGTCACCGACCATGTGGACGCCGACCACGGCACCGTCCTTGACCTGGACGAGCTTGATCTCGCCCGCGGTCTTCAGGATCTTGCTCTTGCCGTTGCCCGCCAGGTTGTACTTCAGGGCCACGACCTTGTCCGCGCCGTAGATCTCCTTGGCCTTGGCCTCGGTGATGCCGACGGAGGCGACCTCGGGGTGGCAGTACGTGACGCGCGGAACGCCGTCGTAGTCGATCGGGACGGTCTTCAGACCGGCCAGGCGCTCCGCGACCAGGATGCCCTCGGCGAAGCCGACGTGCGCGAGCTGGAGGGTCGGGACCAGGTCGCCGACGGCGGAGATGGTCGGCACGTTGGTGCGCATGTACTCGTCGACCAGGACGTAGCCGCGGTCCATCGCGACGCCCTGCTCCTCGTAGCCCAGGCCCTGCGAGACCGGGCCGCGGCCGATGGCGACCAGCAGCACCTCGGCCTCGAAGGTCTTGCCGTCGGCGAGGGTCACGCGGACGCCGGACTCGGTGTACTCGGCCTTCTGGAAGAAGGTGCCGAGGTTGAACTTGATGCCGCGCTTGCGGAAGGCGCGCTCCAGGATCTTGGAGCTGTTCTCGTCCTCGACCGGGACGAGGTGCTTGAGGCCCTCGATGACGGTGACGTCGGTGCCGAAGGACTTCCACGCCGAGGCGAACTCGACGCCGATGACGCCGCCGCCCAGGATGATCGCGGACTGGGGCACGCGGTCCAGGACCAGCGCGTGGTCCGAGGAGATGATGCGGTTGCCGTCGATGTCCAGGCCGGGCAGGGACTTCGGCACGGAGCCGGTCGCCAGCAGGACGTGGCGGCCCTGGATGCGCTGGCCGTTGACGTCGACGGAAGTCGGGGAGGAGAGGCGGCCCTCACCCTCGATGTAGGTCACCTTGCGGGAGGCGACCAGGCCCTGCAGACCCTTGTACAGGCCGGCGATGACCTCGTCCTTGTACTTGTGCACACCGGCGATGTCGATGCCCTCGAAAGAGGCCTTGACACCGAACTGTCCGGCTTCACGCGCCTGGTCGGCGACCTCACCGGCGTGCAGCAGAGCCTTCGTGGGGATGCAGCCGTTGTGCAGGCAGGTGCCGCCGAGCTTGTTCTTCTCGATCAGCGCAACGTCGAGACCCAGCTGGGATGCGCGGAGCGCCGCGGCGTAGCCGCCACTGCCACCGCCGAGGATCACTAGGTCGAAAACGGTGCTGGCGTCGTTCGCCACGTCACGTCCTCCATGCATGTGCGCCGGGCACCGGTCCTCTGTGACCGGGCGGCGGCTGGTAATCGGCCGCTTGTTTCTTCGGCCCTGTGGTGGGGGCCCTGTCCTGCCGAGAACCCATCTTCGCATTTGTCGGGGGAACGCGGGACGCCGGGCCCCGGGTGTGGACCGTCGTTCTGCCCGAAGTCCGGGTTACCCGGGCGTAGAAACCTACCGATCCTCAAGATTTCTTCCAGAGCGAACACGCCCCGGGTCCGAGGTCTCGGTCCCGGGGCGTGGCGCCCGTCACGGAACGCGTCCCACCAGGTGGAACGCGTTCCGCGGGCGGACGGCGCAGAGGGCGGGTCAGCCCAGGTCGCCGGTGGCGGTGCGCTCGGCCAGGCGCACCAGGGTGCGGACGGCGGAGCCGGTGCCGCCCTTCGGGGTGTAGCCGTACGGGGCGCCCTCGTGGAAGGCGGGGCCCGCGATGTCGAGGTGGGCCCAGGTGATGCCCTCGCCGACGAACTCCTGGAGGAAGAGGCCGGCCACCAGGCCGCCGCCCATGCGGACGCCCATGTTGGCGATGTCGGCCGTGGGGGAGTCCATGGTCTTGCGCAGGTCCTCGGGGAGCGGCATCGGCCAGGAGGACTCGCCGACCTCCTCGGCGATCTCGTGGATCGAGGTCCGGAAGGCGTCGTCGTTGGCCATGATGCCGAAGGTGCGGTCGCCCAGCGCCAGCACCATGGCGCCGGTCAGGGTGGCCACGTCGACGATCGCGTCCGGGTTCTCCTCGGAGGCCTTCGTCAGGGCGTCGCCCAGGACCAGGCGGCCCTCGGCGTCCGTGTTCAGGACCTCGACGGTCTTGCCGCTGTACATGCGCAGGACGTCACCGGGGCGGGTGGCGGAGCCGGACGGCATGTTCTCGGCGAGGGCGAGCCAGCCGGTGACGTTGACCTTCAGGCCCAGCTTGGCGGCGGCGACGACCGAGGAGAACACGGCGGCGGCACCCGACATGTCGCACTTCATGGTCTCGTTGTGACCGGCCGGCTTCAGGGAGATGCCGCCCGAGTCGTACGTGATGCCCTTGCCGACGAAGGCGAGGTGCTTCTCCGCCTCGGGGTGGGTGTAGGCGATCTTCACCAGGCGCGGCGGGTTCTCGGAGCCCTTGCCGACGCCCATGATGCCGCCGTAACCGCCCTTGACCAGCGCCTTCTCGTCGAGGACCTGGGCCTTGAGGCCGAGCTCCTTGGCGGTGGCCGCGGCGATCGCGGCGAAGGCGGCGGGGGTGAGGTCGTTCGGCGGGGTGTTGATCAGGTCGCGGGCGACGTTGACCTCGGAGGCGACGACGGTCGCGCGCTCGGCGGCCGCCTTGTGCTCCTTGTCGCGCGGCTTGGCGCCGAGCAGGGCCACCTCGGCCAGCGGCTGCTTCGGGCCACCGTTCTTCGCCGCCTTCTTCTCGCCGCCCTGGTACGTGGTGAAGGCGTACGCGCCCAGCAGCGCGCCCTCGGCCACGGCGGTGACGGCGGAGGCGTCCTCCAGCGGGAGGGCGAAGGCGGCCTTCTTCGAGCCGTGCAGGGCACGGGCGGCGGAGCCGGCGGCGCGGCGCAGGGCCTCCTCGTCGAAGGACTCGTCCAGCTCGGGCGCGGAGCCCAGGCCGACCGCCAGCACGACCGGGGCCTTGAGGCCGGCCGGGGAGGGCAGCTTCGTGATCTCGCCTTCGGCGCCGGAGGCGCCGAGCGCGTCGAGCACGGTGGCGAGCTTGCCGTCGAACGCCGTGTCCACGGCCTCCGCGCCGGCGGCCACGACGAGCCCCTTCGGGCCCTTCGCCACGCCGACCACGAGGGCGTCGGCGCGCAGCGTCGCCGCGCCGGCAGTGCTGAGAGTCAGAGCAGTCACGGTGGTGAAGTCTCGCTTCCGTTTGTGTTATATGGGCGCTTCTGTCGCGTCGGGGTCGCCGGCCGCTCCGCAGCGATCGTATTCGGGCGCGACGGCCGCCGGAAACGAGCCTACGCGCAGAGCGTGATCCGTACGTCACTCGAAGGTTTGTCAAGTTGTTCGACCGGAGGGCCTCCAGGTTCACCCATCTGTGGACTCTGCTCCAGGTTTGCCGCCTAGACCTGACGAGGTCCGAGAGGATCGAGCCACTCTCGCAAGGGGACGCGGGGTCCTTTTGCATGATTTCCACAGAGCCTCCCCGGCCCGGCCGTCCGCCATGGGCCGCGCCGAGGGACGCCTGCGGGGGGAAAGGCCGAAATGGTCAACAAGAACCGGATGAACAGGGCCGCGGCAGCCATGGGCGTAGCGGCGCTGATGTCGGTTGCAGTACCCGCCACCACCGCCCACGCGGCGACCGTGGCACCGCGGATCGACCTGAAGGTGCTGGTCGTCGACGACGGCGGCAGCTCGGTCGGCGCCATCACCGACGAACTCCGCAGCACCGGGGTCCCGTTCACGCGGATCGACCTGGGCAGCGCCGCCCGTCCGAAGATCGACGCCGCGTTCCTCAGCGACACCGTCAGCGGCCGGCCGCGCGCCAAGTACCAGGGCATCGTCCTGCCGAACGAGAACCCCTTCGGCACCGGCTCCGCCGAGATGGCCGCGCTCACCGCCTACGAGACCGCGTACGGGATCCGCCAGGTGGACGCCTACACCTGGGCGCACCCCGAAGTCGGCCTGGAATACACCGACAACGGCGGCTACGCCGGCACCCTCGACGGCACGCAGGCCGCCGTCACCGCCGCCGGCAAGGCCGACCCCTTCGGCTACCTCGGCGGTCAAGTGACCTTCGAGGACAACTCTCCCCTCATTCCGGAGAGCTACGGGTTCATCGCCAAGCCGATGGCCGGCTACACCAGCCTCGTCGACGCCCCCGTCGGCTCCGGACGGGGCTCGCTCGTCGGCGAGTACACCCACGACGGACGCAGCGAACTCGTCGTCACCTTCGGCTACAACCAGTACCAGCAGCAGTTCCGGCTGCTGGCCCGAGGCATCGTCGAGTGGCTGACCCAGGGCGTCCACCTCGGCCAGGAGCGCAACTACTTCGCCGTCCACGTCGACGACGTCTTCGCCCCCGACGCCCGCTGGGACAAGTCCCTCAACTGCACCCCCGGCGACTACGCCTGCGCCGGCGGCGAGGGCAAGGAGTCGACCATCCGCATGACCGCCGCCGACGCCCAGTACCTGGCGCAGTGGCAGACCTCCAAGGACTTCAAGCTGGACCTGCTGTTCAACGCGGGCGCCGGCGAGGAGTGGAAGACCGAGAACGGCGGCACCGACGCCCTCACCACCCAGCTCCTGGCCGACAAGGCCAAGTACCGCTGGATGAACCACACCTACACCCACCTCTTCCTCGGCTGCACCCAGGACGTCAGCGTCAGCCCCTGGACCTGCACCAAGAACGCCCAGGGCCAGACCAACTGGATGAGCCGCGCCGACATCTCGGCCCAGATCCGCGACAACAACAACTGGGCCGCCTCCAAGGGCCTCACCACCGACCGCAGCGAACTCGTCACCGGCGAGCACTCCGGCCTCAAGACCCTCCCGCAGCAGCCCCAGGACAACCCCAACCTGGCCGGCGCCCTCGCCGACAACGGGGTCAAGTGGGCCGGCAGCGACAACTCCCGCGAACCCGACCAGCGGGCCGTCGGCGCCGCCCTCACCGTCCCCCGCTACCCGATGAACGTGTACTACAACACGGGCACCAACGCGGAGATGGCCGACGAGTACAACTGGATCTACACCAGCCGCGCCGACGGCGGCAGCGGCCTGTGCGACGACAACCCCACCACCTCCACCTGCCTGCCGGCCCCGCTCGACACCAACACCGGCTTCCTGGACTACATCGTCCCCGCCGAGGCGAAGACCGCCCTGCGCCACGTCCTCGCCAACGACCCCAAGCCGCACTACGTCCACCAGTCCAACCTCGCCGAGGACCGCACCCTCTACCCCGTGCTCAACCAGGTCCTCGACACCTACCGCTCCCTCTACGCGGCCAGCGCCCCCATCGTCAACCAGAGCATGAAGGCCACCGGCGTCGAGCTCCAGCGCCGCGCCGCCTGGAACAAGGCCGTCGACGCCGGCCAGGTCACCGCCTACCGCATCGGCAAGGACGTCACCGTCAAGGCGCCCTCCGGCATCCTCGCCCCGGTCACCGCGCCCAACGGCACCAAGAAGCAGCTCCTGCTCGGCACCGCCGACTTCGGCACCGCCTACGCCGGTACCCGCTCCACCTGGACGGGCCCCGAACTGCTCCAGTCGGCGGTCACCCTCCACCTGCTCTGAGCCGCCCGCTCCGGGCCGCCCCGACCGCGGGGCCCGGAGCCCCGCGGTCACCCGCTCCACCCGGCAGTACCCAGCGCCGGCGTCCGCCCACCACGGGCGCCGGCCCCTTTTCAGTCCTGGGGGGACTCAGCACATGAGCCATGGGCGTCATGTCACCATGCTCACCGAAGGCACCTACCCGCACGTCCACGGGGGCGTCAGCACCTGGTGCGACCAACTGGTACGCGGCATGCCGGAGGTCGACTTCAACGTCATAGCCCTGACCGGCTCCGGACGCGAGCCGGTCACCTGGGAGCTGCCGCGCAACGTCTACCGCCACACCGCCGTCCCGCTCTGGGGCCCGCCGCCCCCCAAGGCCCGCCGCACCACCCTCCGCGGCAAGGCCCACCGCCGCTTCACCGAGGTCTACGAAACCTTCCTGCTCTCCCTGATCGACCCCGGACACGGCGCTCCCGGACACGGCGCTCCCGGACACGGCGGTCCCGGACACGGCGGTCCCGGACACGGCGCTCCCGGACACGGCGGCTTCTCCGAGGCCCTGGCCGAACTGGCCCGCCTCGCCCGCGCCGGCCGGCTCGCCCCGGCCCTGCGCTCCGAACCCGTGCTGCGCCTGCTCATGGACGTGTGGACCCGCCCCGGCCTGGCCACCGCCGCCGCCGACCCCACCGTCCACGACGCGCTCACCGCCACCGACCTGCTCGAACACGCCCTGCGCCCGCTCGCCGTGCGGATCCCGCCCGACAGCGTCGCCCACGCCGTCAGCAGCGGCCTCGCCACCCTCCCCGCCCTCGCCGCCAAACACCTCGACGGGGTCCCCTTCCTCCTCACCGAACACGGCATCTACCTGCGCGAGCGCTACCTCGGCTACCGCACCGCCGCCCAGCGCTGGCCCGTCAAGGCCCTGATGCTCGGCTTCTACCGCGAGCTGAACGGCGAGGGCTACCGCCAGGCCGACCTCATCACCCCCTGCAACCAGTACAACCGCCGCTGGGAGGAGCGCGGAGGAGCCGAATCCGAACGGATCCGCACCGTCTACAACGGCGTCGACCCGCACGTCTTCCCCGAGGCGGGCCCCGAACCCGAGGTGCCCACCCTCAGCTGGTGCGGACGCATCGACCCGATCAAGGACCTCGAAACCCTCATCCGCGCCTACGCCTTCATGCGCGAGGAACTCCCCGCCCTGCGGCTGCGCCTCTTCGGCCCGGTCCCGGCCGGCTGCGAGGAGTACAAGCTCCGCCTGGAGAAGCTCGCCGCCGAACTCGGCGTCGCCGACGGCATCACCTGGGAGGGCCGGATCACCGAGGTCGCCAAGGCCTACGCGGCCGGCAGCGTCGTCATGCTCTCCAGCATCAGCGAAGGCTTCCCCTTCAGCATCATCGAAGCCATGTCCTGCGGCCGCACCACCGTCTCCACCGACGTCGGAGGCGTCCGCGAAGCCGTCGCCGACACCGGCCTCGTCGTCCCGCCCCGCGAACCCGAGACCATGGCCCGCGCCACCCTCGCCCTGCTCCGCGACGACGCACGCCGCGCCGAACTCGGCCGCACGGCCCGCAAACGGGTCGTCGAGAAGTTCACCCTCCACCAGTCCGTGGACGGCTTCCGCCACATCTACCGGGAGCTCGCGGGCCAGCCCGTCCTGCCCGTCCACCCCGGCGACCAGTGGACCCAGCGCCTCGCCGACCCCTGGTACAAGGAGCTCGCGGCCGACGGGAGCCTGTGGTGAGCGGATCCCTCTGGCTCAAGCCGCCCGGACCCGAAGGCTCCTGGGTCCACGTCGGCCACGCGGCCTCCGCCCGCCGGCCGCGCCCCGGCGCCGCCGCCGGCGCCACGGACACCCTGCCCGTCCTCCCCCGCCCCGGCCGCGCCGGGGCGGGGGGCGGCCCCACCGACCCCATGGACGAACTCGCCGACCGGCTCGACGCGTTCGTCGCCGCCGCCGTCCACCCCGACGAGATCGCCGCCGTCCTCGAATCCGACGGCATGACCGACGAGTACATCCGCCTCACCTACGGCCGCCCCGACTCCTTCGCCCTCGCCGAGGAGCTCTACGCCCGCGTCCCCCGCTCCTACCCCGAGCCCGACGCCCTCCCCGACCCCTGGAAGGTCTCCCTCACCGCCTGCCTGCTGCGCGGACTGATCTTCGCCCTGCCAGGCCTGGCCTACCTCCTCGGCGAACCCCTCCTCGAAGGCCCGCCCGACCGGCTCGGCCTGCCCGCCGGCACCCTCACCCTGCTCGCCGGCGCCCTCATCGGCTGGGTCTGGGACCAGACCCTCTCCCACCGCGCCTACACCTGGCTCGGCCTCGGCGACCGCGCCGCCGCCGGACGCACCCTCCTCGCCGGCGCCCCCGCCGGCGCCCTCCTCGGCACCGCCGCCGCCTTCGCCGTACCCGGCGGCCCCCCGTTCTCCTACGCCTTCGCCGCCGGACAGGCCCTCTACGTCGGCGCCGCCACCGTCCTGCTCGTCCTGCGGCGCGAACGCCTGCTGCTCGCCGCCCTCGCCCCCATGGCCGCCGGATCGGTACTCGCCCTGTTCAGCGACCCGCCCGTGCCGCTGCGGGTGGCCCTGCTGCTGGTCTCCCTGACGGCCGCGTGCGCCCTCGCCCTGCGGGAACTCCCGCTCGCCGAAGGGGCACGGGCCGCGGTGCGCAGGATCCGGGACCGCACGCAGCCCCACCCGGACGAGGGGGGCGCCGTGCGCTGGCGGATGCTGCGCGGCGCCGAGGAGGACCACACCCGGCGCGGACCCCGCATCGCGGACTCCGTGCCCTACGGGGTGTTCGGCCTCGGGACCGGCCTGCTCGTGCTGTACGCCGCCCTGGGGGAGGTGCTCACCGGCGGCCCCGCCGAAGCCGTCGCGGCCCCCTCGGCGGTGGCCCTCACCCTCAGCATGGGCCCCGCCGAATGGCTCCTGCACCGCTTCCGCAGCGGCAGCCTCGCCGGGCTGCGGGCGGCCCGCTCGCCCCGGGCGTTCCGGCGGCGGATGCTCACCACCCTGGGCCGCTGCCTCGCCGCCTACCTGGCGGTGCTCCTCCTGCTCGGCACCGCCGGAACCCTGCTGTGGCCCCAGGCCCCCGGCCTCACCTGGGACCGCGTCACCACCCTGCTGCTGCTCGGCGCCGTGATGTGGACCGGGCTGCTCCTGCAGTCCTTCGGCGCCGTCCGCCCCGCAGCCGTGGTCTGCGCCGCCGCGGCCGCCGCCCAGAGCCTGGCCCTGCTGGCCGGGGCCGGCTCGCCCCGGCTGGTCCAGCTGGGGGTGGCCGGCGCCGCGGCGGCCGTGCTGTCCGTCCTGGTCTGCCTGTTCCTCGGCCGTGCGACGGCCCACCGATGACCCCGCACCCCGAAGAGGCCCCCGTGCTCCTGGTCCCGCTCTACGAGCATCCCGCCGACCGGCCCGAGGCGTGGGAACGGCTCATCGCCTCCGCCGGCCGGCTGCACTCCGTCGTCCTCAACCCCGCCAGCGGACCTGGCGAGGCCCCCGACGAGCGGTTCGCCGCCGTCGCCGCCCGGCTGCGGGACGCCGGCGTGCCCGTCCTCGGCTACACCGACACCGACTACGGACGCCGGCCCCACGCCGACGTGGTCCAGGACCTGCTGCGCCACCGCGACTGGTACGCCGCCGACGGAGCCTTCCTCGACCAGGCCGCCTCCGGCCCCGAACTGCTGCCCCACTACGGCCGCCTGGCCATCGCCGCCCGCGCGGCCGGGGCCCGTACGCTCGTCCTCAACCACGGGGTCCACCCGCACCCCGGCTACGCCGCCCTCGCCGACCTCCTCGTCACCTTCGAGGGCCCCTGGGACGCCTACCGCGACGGCGCCGCCACCCCGCCCCCCTGGACCGCCGACCACCCGGCCGACCGCTTCTGCCACCTGGTCTACGCCGTCCCGCCGAACGCCCCGACCGCCGAACTCGCCGCCGAACGCCACGCGGGGGTCCACTGCGCCGTCCCCGGCACCGGCGCCCACCCGTGGGGGAGCCTCCCGTACACCTTGGAGACCGCCCGATGAAGCGTTTCACCACCGTCGCGGTGGCGGGCCTGCTCCTGCTCACCGCCGCCTGCACGGCGGCCCCGGACGACGGAAACGACGGGGAGACCCCGACCCCGGCCCCCTCCGAGTCCCCGGGCGGCCGCTGGCAGCCCCGGCCGGGGACGGCCTGGCAGTGGCAGCTGAGCGGGAAGCTGGACACCTCGGTGAAGGTGCCGGTGTACGACGTCGACGGCTTCAACACGACGAAGGAACAGGTCACGGCCCTGCGCACGTCCGGCCGCCGCACCATCTGCTACATCTCCACGGGCGCCTGGGAGGACTTCCGCTCCGACGCCGACGCCTTCCCGAAGTCCCTCCTGGGCGAGGGCAACGGCTGGAAGGGCGAACGCTGGCTGGACATCCGCCAGACGTCCACCCTCGAACCCCTGATGGCCAAGCGCTTCGACATGTGCCGCGAGAAGGGCTTCGACGCGGTCGAACCGGACAACATGGACGGCTACAAGAACAAGACGGGCTTCCCCCTCACGGCAGCACACCAACTGACCTACAACCGCCTGATCGCCCGCCTGGCCCACGACAGGGGCCTGTCGGTGGGCCTGAAGAACGACCTGGACCAAATCCCCTCCCTGCTCCCGGACTTCGACTTCGCGGTCAACGAACAATGCGCCCAGTACGACGAATGCGACACCCTGACCCCCTTCATCAAGGCGAACAAGGCGGTCTTCCACGTCGAATACGAACGCTCGACGGACGAGTTCTGCGACCGCTCGAAGGAACTCCACCTGAGCTCGATGGAAAAGAAATACGAACTGGGCCCTTGGCGCAAACCCTGCTGACCCCACCGGCACCCACTCGCGGCGCGGGCCCGCCATCTCCCCCTCGAGGCGTCGGGGGCTGGCCGGTGGCTGCCCACCCGCCTCCCCACCTGCGGGGCGGTGGGGCGGGGGCGGAGTCCCGCCGGGCAGTGACCGGACAGCGGACGGGCACCCGGAAGGTCGGGACTTTACTCAGCGGTCTCAGGGAGGGTTGGGGGTTTCCCGCCAGTCTCATCGTCCTTCCGCGTCGGGCCGGCCTGTCAAGGGCGCTCCTTCGTCGCGTCGCTACGCGATGGCCTTCGGCCACCCTTGACAGCCCGTCCCGCCACGAAAAGCCGAAGACTGCCGGGAACCCCCCAAAGGAACGGGACGGTCCGGAGATGGACATGCGGCGGGATCAGGGATGAGGCGGGGTGGCCGGGGGCCGCCTCGCCGGGCATCCGGGCCGCCGCCATTCCCTTTCGGGGCCGCCCTACGCGACAGATCGCTACGCGCTCCTCATTTCTCGGCGTCCGGCGGCCGTCTGGGGCCGCTACCCGCACCAAATGCCAATCAGAGCGGCATTGGGGGCTGGTGGGCGCAGCAGATCGTTACGCGCTGCCGTTTTCTCGGCGTCTGCGAGCTGGCTGGGGCTGGTCATAGGCGGGCATGACGTTCTCGACGGCGGTGGTGAACTCGCGGCCGGAGGAGCCACGGATGTAGGCGAGTTCCATCCAGCGCTCGTAGGTGAGGCAGTCGGAGACGTTCTCGTTGATGACGGCCATCAGCTCGCCCTCGGCCCCGGACGCGATGTCGCGGACGCGGCGGCGCAGGAGGCGGTGGGGGACGTATTCGTAGTGCTCAGACATCAGACGGCCTTTCGGCTGCGGCAGGAGCTTTGTTCACGCTGTCCGACTGCGGCCAGCGGGTGAGGAACCGCAGGAGGCCCCGCTCCGCGCGCGCCAGCAGTTCCCGGGACGGCTGGCCGTAGCCGGCGTGCTGGGGCGTGGATTCCCGTGCGTCAAAGGTCATTTGGGCGTCCCTCCTTGCGCTCTCTGCGACCGTAGGTCTGGGGGGTGAGATGTAACGAGGACACATCAGAGGACATCTCGCGGGAGTAGCGTCGTCCCCACACACGTGGCCGCTGTTCGCCCTGGGGGAGTGATGACCCAGAGTCCTGGAAACCCCGCTTTTCGTGCTGCTCGACTGGAGCGCGGTTGGCACAGTCAGACCGATGTGGCCCGGGCCTATGCCGTGTACGCGACAGCCTTGGGTGAAACGGGCGAGATCGATGTACGGCAGGTGCGGCGCTGGGAGTCGGCGAAGCCGGGCTGGCCCAACACCCAGGCGCGGCGGGTGCTGCGCGCCATGTTCGGGCTGCCGTTGGACCAGCTGGGCTTCGTGCCGCCCCACAGTGGGCGGGCGGAGCTGACCGAGGAGGACGCGGTGCGCAGGCGGTCGTTCCTACAAGGGGTGATCGGGATCGCCCCGCTGCTCGGGCCGTCCGGCCGGGACCGGCTGAACCATGCACGTCGTTACAGCGACCAGGCACTGGTAGGGCACCTGCGCAGCGCTCTGGACGAGTTGGCGCGCGCTGACGGAAGCGCCGGTCCTCGGCAGGCGCTTCCGGCCGCGACCGAGCTGTTGGCCGTCATCGAGCACCTTGCCCACGAAGCTTCTCCGTCCCTTCGCCGGGAACTGCTCGGCGTGGGGGCACGGGCGGCCGAGTTCACCGCCTGGCTTCACCGGGACGCGGGATCCCCGCCGCACGTCACGGTCTTCTTCCATGACCGTGCCATCGAGTGGGCGACCGTGACGGGCGACGCTCCCATGCACGCCTACGTCCTGCTTCGGAAGGCACAGGCCACTGATCGTCATGACGCTGCCCGCATGCTCGATCTCGCACACGCTGCCGCCCATGGTCCTTGGCGGCTGCCGCCGCGCGCCCAGGCCGAGGCCCTCCAGCAGGAGGCACGTGCCCTCGCCCTGACTGGAGCGCCGCCCGACAAGGTCGCCCGCACGCTCGACCAGGCGCAGGACGCCCTCGGCCAAGCCGGCCAGGCCGAACCGGCGAGCTGCACCGGGCCTCTGTGTGCCGGATACACCCTCGACCGGTTGATGGCGCAGAGTGCCATCAGCCACCGAGAGGCCGGCCAGCCCGTTCGTGCCGTGGACCTCCTGCGACAGCACCTGGCCCAGGGCAGCTTCGCCGCCAGGGACCGCGCGTTCTTCACCGCCCACCTCTCCGGCGCCCTGGCTTCAGCGGACGAACCCGACGATGCCGCTGCCACCGGCATGGCCGCGCTCAACCTCGCCGCCACCCCCGGCTTCGGCCAAGCACTCGGCGAGCTGCGTAGAACGGCCGCCGAGCTGCGCGCCCACGCACGACGCCCCGCCGTCCGCGAGCTGCGCCAATCCCTCGCAGCCCTGCCCGTCTAGGCGGTCACGAATTCACTCACCCGGTCGATGACCTGCGCCTGCCACATCTGCGTCTGCGGATCGGCGTAGCCGGGATCCTCGTGCACGGCGAAACCGTGCTGGGCGCCATCCAGTTCCAACAGCTCGGCGGGACCCGAGAAGACGGGCAGGTACCGCCGTGAGGATTCCACCGGTACGAACGTGTCCTTCGTCCCGTGCACGACCAGGACCGGGGCCCGAACCGCCCGCAGATAGACGTCCGGATCCAGATAGAACACTTCGTTGTGCAGTGCCCGTCCCAACTCGAACGGCGACTTCTCGGTGAACCCGACCTCGTCCAGGTCTCGCGCAGCACTGCTGGAGATGTAGTCGCCCTCGAAATACGTGCGGCTGTCCACGTAACGGTCCCGATAGTCCAGGCGCGGGTTCAAGAGCACCAGCCGCCCCACGTCCTGCGGCCGGTGGGCGGCGTGCAGTGCGGCCGCACCACCCGAGAACGATGCCGCGATGACATGAGGCGCCCCGCCGAGCCCCCACTCGCGGCGAACCTGGTCGACGGCGGCCCGGATGTCATTGGCGACCCCCGCGATGGTGACGTCCTGCGGCCGTCCCCCACTCGCCCCGTGCGCCCGCAGATCGAAGCGCAACGACAGCAATCCGACTACGGCGAGTCCTTCAGCCAGTCTGCCGAAGAAGCCCCCTTCCTCCCTCGTCACGCCAGCGCCGTGCACCAGCACGGCACACCCCTTAGTCGCCACGTCGGTTGGCGCCGTCACCGTCCCCACCAGCTCTGTACCGTCGAGCGACCGGAACCGAACTTCCCACTCAGAGGCCATGCCCCGATCGTAGGGAGAACAAGGCGAATTCGGCCGCCAGACGCCGAGAAACGATGTGCTTTAGGCGTAGCCGGATGCCTTCGAGAACCCCGCCAGGTCGCTGGATCGAGGAGTCACGCCAATGGACCTGAAGCAGTACACACACGCCGACGCCCCGGACGTCCGCTCCTGGCTCCTGGACATCCACGACGAGGTGTATGCCGACGACCGCGACCCGTTCTACTCGCGCGAACGGTTCTCGCATTACGTCGACCTGTGGTCGGGGCGCGAGGACTGGCTGTGCATCTCGGGCTGGGAGGACGGTGGAGCCGTCGGGTACGCGTATGGCTCGAAGTTCAAGCCGGGCGGGTGGTGGAAGGGGGCGGACCGCCCCAAGGGGGTGCGCGGGCGGATCCTGGCCCTGTCCGAGCTGATGGTCGTTCCCCAGTGGCAGGGCACCGGCCGCGCCAAGCAGATCCACGACGCCCTGGTCAACGCCGTCGAGGCCGACTACGTCACCCTCCTCGTCGACTCCGCCCACCCCAAGGTGCAGGCCCTGTACGAGAAGTGGGGCTACATGAAGACGGCCGAGGCCAAGTCCTCCGACGACTCCCCGCTGTACTCGGTGATGGTCCGCACTCTCTGATGCGCCGGTCCGTGTGGCTACCAGCCCAAGACGGCCGTCGGACGCCGAGACCAGGGCAGCGCGTAGCGATCTGATGCGCCCACCGGCCCCGGATGCCTCTCTGATTGGCATTTCTTGCAGTTAGCGGCCCCAGACGGGCGGCGGACGCTGAGACGGGAGGAGCGCGTAGCGATCTGACGCGTGGGGCCGCCCCCGGCTCCGGCTTCGCCGGTCGGGGGCCGGGTGTGTGGTCTGCCGTGTCCCGACCTCCCCGGCTCATCGCTGAGGGAGCCGCATGTCTGACTTACATCCGTCCCGTTCCTTTGGGGGGTTCCCGGCAGTCTTCGTTTTTCCGTGGCGGGACGGGCTGTCAAGAGTGGAGCGCAGCGACATCGCGTAGCGACGCGACGAAGGAGCGCTCTTGACTGACCGGCCCGACGCGGAAGGACGATGAGACTGACGGGAAGCCCCCAGCCCTCCCTGAGACCGCCCCGCTCGGGCCCCGCCCTCCCCGGTGCCGGCCGAATGCCTGGTACCGCCCGGCGGAACCCCGCCCCCACCCCACCGCCCCGCACGCGGGGAGGCGGGTGGGCAAACACCGTCCGGCCCCGACCCCTCGAGGGGGAGATGGCGGGCCCGGGCCGCGGGTGCTACACCGGCAGGATCGCGTGGACCCTGTACCCGCCCCCGTACCGGGGCCCCGTGAAGCAGGAGCCGCCCAGGGCGCCCGCGCGTTCGCGCATGCCCAGGAGGCCGTGGCCGCCGCCCGGGTCGCCGGGGGAGGAGTCGGCGGAGTCGCCGCCGTCGTCCAGGACGGTCACCTCCACCGAGGCGCCCACCCGCACCACGCTGACCTCGGCCTGCGCGCCCGGGCCCGCGTGCTTGCGGACGTTGGTCAGGGCCTCCTGGATCACCCGGTACGCCGCCAGGTCCACGGCGGCGGGCAGCGGGTCCGCCCCCGTCCCCAGCTGGACGGTGGCCTCGACCGGCAGGCCCGCGTGCCGGAAGGTGTCGAGGAGTTCGTCCAGTACGGCCAGTCCCGGGGCGGGTTCCGTCGGGGCTTCGGGGTCGCCGGTCTGCCGCAGCAGGCCGACCGTCGCCCGGAGTTCGTTCAGGGCGGACCGGCTCGCGTCCCGTACGTGGGCCAGGGCCTCCTTGGCCTGGTCGGGCCGCTTGTCCATGACGTGCGCGGCCACCCCCGCCTGGACGTTGACCAGGGCGATGTGGTGGGCGACCACGTCGTGCAGGTCCCGGGCGATGCGCAGCCGCTCCTCCGCGACCCGCCGCCGGGCCTCCTCCTCCCGCGTCCGCTCGGCGCGTTCGGCCCGTTCGCGGATGGCGTCGACGAAGGCCCGCCGGCTGCGGACGGCGTCTCCGGCGGCCGCGGCCATGCCGGTCCAGGCGAAGATGCCGATGTTCTCCTGCGCGTACCAGGGCAGCGGTCCGGCCAGCATGGCCACCCCGGTCAGGCCCGCCATCGTCAGCAGGCCGGTCCGCCAGGTGGTGGGACGGTCGGTGCGCGAGGCCACCGTGTAGAGGGCGATCACGGCGCTCATCGCGACGGGCGCCCGCGGCTCGCCGGTGGCCAGCTCGACGAGGGTCAGCCCGCAGGTCACGGCGAGGACGGCGCGCGGGCTGCGGCGGCGGAAGACGAGGGCGGCCGCGCCGAGCAGCATCAGGAGCAGGGAGACCGGTTCGGGGGCGCGGGTGCGGAAGCTGGGCCCGAGCGGGCCGTGCGGGTCGACGAAGGAGCCGAGGACCATGGAGACCAGCGCGCCGAGCGCCAGCACGGCGTCGGTGGCGAGCGGATGGGCCCGCATCCACTGCCGCCCGGTGGGGAAGGGCCCGGGCCCGAGGTCTGTGGTCACCCCGCTACGGTACGGGTTCGCGCGGACAGCGCCCGTACGGGTCTCAGCCGCGATCCGGCGGCCCTCAGCCGCGGCCCGGCGGCCCTCAGCCGCCGTCCGGCGGCCGGGGCGGCAGGCGCAGCCGGCGGGGCGGTGGCGGGGTCCGGTGCCCCAGCGGGGCCCGGGACCGCGGCGGCCCCCACTTCGCCCGCACCACGCACACCGCCATGACGGCGGCGATGGCCGCGAGGTGTTCCTTGCCCGCCAGGTTGTCCTTGACGAGGACCTCCCCGATCATCACGAGGATCACCAGCGTGCCCGTCAGGTACGCCCGGTAACGCCAGCAGACGTACAGGGCCAGGCCCACCACCGCCGCCGACGGCCCGGTGTCGTTGACGACGCGGTCCGTCACCGGCAGGCCGAGGGGGTGGTCGGGGCCCAGCGAGAGCCCGATGCGGGCGTAAGTGGTGCCGGCGAGGGTGGCGATGTACCCGATCAGCAGGGTGCGCCACCAGCCGATGCAGATCTCGGCGATGCCGAAGACGAGCAGGATCTGCGCGAGCGCCCCCCACACCGGCAGGTCGAGGGCGGGGACGAAGAGGGAGAGCGGCGTGCGCAGCAGCGCCAGCCACAGGGGGTCGACGGCCTTGACGGACCCGAGGTTCTGGACGGGCTGGAAGCCCCAGGACGTGTTCTGGACGATCTGGAAGACCGAGGTGAGGCAGACCGCCCCGAGGGTCATCGGGACGGCCCGCCACTTGTCGCGGACGAGTGCGTCCCCGAGGGTCCAGAACAGGGGGCCCCACTCGCGGCGGGCGAACCGCCGCGGTGAGGCCGTCGTCCACGACGTCAACGAATCGTCTCCAGATGTCTGCGGTGCAGCCACTTCGGCAGGCCGGGCGCCTCCAGGAAGCCCTCGGCCCGGCCCGCCGCGATTCCGATGCGCAGCAGGTCGGAACTCTTCTCGAAGAGCATGAACCGCGGCTCCCAGATCGGGCGGTATTTGGCGTTGGCCCGGTAGAGGGACTCGATCTGCCACCAGCGGGAGAAGAAGCTCAGCAGCGACCGCCACATGCGCAGCACCGGTCCCGCGCCGAGCTTGGACCCCCGCTCGAAGACGGAACGGAACATGGCGAAGTTCAGTGAGACCTGTGTGACGCCGATCTCCTTCGAGCGTTCGAGGAGTTCGATGACCATGAACTCCATCAGGCCGTTCTCGGAGTCCCGGTCACGGCGCATCAGGTCCAGCGACAGGCCCTTGGGGCCCCACGGCACGAAGGACAGCACGGCGCGCAGGTCGCCGTTGCCGTCGGTGCACTCCAGCATCACGCACTGGCCGTCATCGGGGTCGCCGAGGCGTCCCAGGGCCATGGAGAAGCCGCGTTCGGTGGCGCCGTCGCGCCAGTCGTCGGCGCGCTGGAGCAGGACGGCCATCTCGTCGGCGGGGATGTCGCTGTGGCGGCGGATGCGGACGGTGTAGCCGGCCCGCTTGACGCGGTTGTAGGCCTGCCGGACGGTGCGCATGGCGCGGCCCTCCAGCGTGAACTCGTCGGTCTCGACGATGGCCTCGTCGCCCAGTTCGAGGGCGTCGAGCCCGTGCCGGGCGTAGATCTGTCCGGCTTCCTCGGAGGCGCCCATCACGGCGGGCACCCAGCCGTGCTCGCGGGCCTCGGCCAGCCAGGGTTCGATGGCGCCGGGCCAGGCCTCGGGGTCGCCGATGGGGTCGCCGGAGGCCAGCGAGACCCCGCCGACGACGCGGTAGGTGACGGCGGCCTTGCCGGTGGGGGACCAGATGACGGACTTCTCGCGGCGCAGCGCGAAGTAGCCGAGGGAGTCGCGGTCGCCCTGCTTGGCGAGGAGGGCGCGCAGCTTCTCCTCGTCCTCGGGGGTGAGCGGGTCGACGGCGCGGCGGGAGCGGAAGGCGGCGAACAGCACGGCGAGGAGCAGCAGCATGGACATGACGTTGATGAACACGTCCACCCAGGCGGGGGTGGTGATCGCGTTGTACGCCTTGTCGTCGGGCGCCAGGGTGATCAGCCGCATCACGCCGTAGCGCCAGCGGGCCAGGAACGTGGCGTCGGCCCGGTCGGGGTCGGTGTTGGTCGCGCCGACGAGGAGGGCGGCGACGAGCGAGGTGAGCAGCAGGCCGACGGCGGCGACGGCGGTGGCCAGCTTGGGGTTGGAGCGGTCGCCCTTGGCGTAGAACTCGTGGCGGCCCACCAGGAGGGCACCGACGAAGGCGGCGGTCAGGGCGAGCGAGACCCAGTTCTGGGCGTGGTCGCGGAACTCCGGGTAGCACAGGCTGAACTCGCCGCCGGTGCACGGGGCGAAGGCGGCGATCGCGAACGCCAGCAGCAGCAGGCCGCTGACGACCAGGTTCAGGATCCAGGCGGCCCGCTTGCGGCGGCCCATGGTGACCGCGAGCAGCAGCGAGAACAGGCCGGAGGCGAAGCCGGCCGTCAGCAGGTACGGGGTGTAGAAGTCGGCGGTGTTGTGCCGGCGCAGGTCCTGCCCGAGCGAAAGCCACACCGCGCTGAGGAAGTTGACGAAGGTGACGGCGCGGAGGTACCAGACCGCGAAGGCAGCGCCGCGCCGCGAGGCGGGGCTCCCCCTGCGGGTCTCGGGCTTCGCGGAGGTGTCGCCTCCCTGTTCCCTGCCCTGTTCCTTCTCCTTCTGCTTCTTGTTGTCGGAACCCTTGCCGGAAGCCTGATCGAGGCTGTTCCGGTCGGTTTCTACGCTGGTCAAGCGGACCTCTCCCATGAAACGCGATGATATGGGCGTCACCGGTCCGCAGGCCGTACGAGCACTGCGGACTGGTCAGGCCCGTGGTGCCCGGTGCTTTCAGTCCGTCTTCTGGTCCGCCGGCGTCTCTCCGGACGACGTCTCCTCGGACGGGGTCTCGGGGAGTTCCGCGGCGAGCGCGGCGGCCGCCTGGACCAGGGGGAGCGCCAGCAGGGCTCCGGTTCCCTCTCCCACTGTGACGCCGTGGTCGAGCACGGGGTTGAGTGCCATCCGGTCCAGTGCCTTGGCCTGGCCCGGCTCCCCGCTGCTCTGTCCGGCCAGCCACCAGTCGGGCGCGCGGAAGGCGGCCCGCTGGGCGACCAGTCCGCAGGCGGCCGAGACCACCCCGTCGAGGATGACGGGGGTCCGGCGCACCGCGCACTGGAGCAGGAAGCCGGTCATGGCGGCGACGTCCGCGCCGCCCACGGCCGCCAGCAGCGCCGTCTGGTCGCCGAGCACCGGGCGGGCGCGGCGCAGCGAGTCGCGGATGGCGGCGCACTTGCGCATCCAGGCCAGGTCGTCGATCGGCCGCCCGCCGCGGCCGGTGACCACGGAGGCGTCGGTGCCGCACAGGGCGGCGACCAGGGTGGCGGCGACGGTGGTGCCGCCGACGCTGAGGTCGCCTAGGACGACCAGGTCGGTCCCGGAGTCGGCCTCCTCGTCGGCGATCTCGATGCCGAGCCTGAGCGCGGCCTCGGCCTCCTCGGCCGTGAGCGCGTCCTCGACGTCGATGCGCCCGCTGCCGCGCCGTACGCGGTGGCGTACGACGTCCTCGGGCAGCAGGGCGGGGTCGCAGTCCAGGCCGGCGTCGACGACGCGGATGCCCGCGCCGAAGCGTCCGGCGAGGATCGAGACCGGGCTGGTGCCGTCGAGCACCGCGCGCACGAGTTCGTGGGCGCTGCCCGCGGGCCGGGCGGAGACCCCGCCCGCGGCGATGCCGTGGTCGGCGGCGAACAGGACCACCCGGGGCCGCTCGACCGGCTTGACCGGTACCCGGCCCTGCGCGGCGGCCAGCCATTCGGCGAGCTCGTCGAGCCGTCCCAGGGCGCCGGGCGGCAGGGCGAGGCGCCCACGGCGCTCCTCGGCGTCACGTCGGACGCCCCCGTCGGGGCGCTCGATCAGATCGGAGAAGTCGTCGAGATTCAGGGTGGTCATCTGCCAGAGATTACAGCCGTCCGGAGGCTCCTTCGGGGGGTGGCTGTCGATCCGTCACGACGGCGGCTCCTTGAGGGCGAGGGCCTGCCCGGCGACCACGAGGAGGACGTGTTCGCACTCGCCGGCCACCGCGTTGTTGAGGCGGCCCAGTTCGTCGCGGAACCGCCGCCCGGAGGCGGTGGCCGGGACCACTCCGGAGCCCACCTCGTTGCTCACGAGCACCACCGTGCGGCGGGTCGCGCGGACGGCCGCGACCAGGTCGGCGACGCGGGCGCGGAGCTCCTTGTGCCCGCCGGCCGCCCAGACGGCGTCGTCCCAGGCCCCGGCCCGGTCCATGGCGTCGGTGAGCCACAGCGCGAGGCAGTCGATCAGCAGGGGGGTGCCGGGCAGCTCCAGCAGTGGAACGAGGTCGCAGGTCTCGGCGGTCCGCCAGTGGGCGGGCCGCCGCTCGCGGTGCAGGCCGACGCGCTGGGCCCATTCCGCGTCGCCGTCGCGGGTGCCGCCGGTGGCGACGTAGGTGACCTCGGGGAAGGCCTCCAGGCGCCGCTCGGCCTCGACGGACTTGCCGGAGCGGGCGCCGCCCAGCACCAGGGTGCGCAGGGGGACGTCCGGTACGGCGTGGTACTCGCCGGTGGTGACGGTGGTGCCGTCGGGGACCGCGCGGGCCCCGGCGGCGGCGCAGCGGCGTTCCAGCTCCCGGCCGGGCGGGGTGTCGTGGTCGAGGTGGACGGCGATGACGTCGGTGGCGGGGCCGACGGCGCCGGTGGAGCGCAGCCGGGCCAGGGCCTCGGGCCGGCCGAGGACGTCGGCGAGGACCACGTCGTACGGGTGCCGGGCGGGCACCCCCTCGGTGCCGGCCGGTGCCCCGCCGGGCGGCAGGTACAGCAGCCGGGCCCCGTCGGGGCCGGTGACCTCGTAGCCGGTGCCGGGGGAGTCCATCGGCACGGCCCGCACCCGGTGCCCGCTGATCACGGCGAGCTCCCGCCCGTCGGGGACCCGTCCGGCGGCGGGCAGTCCGGGCGGCAGCTCGACGGCCGGCCCGTCGTGCGGGTGGGTCAGCAGCACCTGCCGTACGCCGGCCAGCGAATGCCCGGCGCGGGCCCCGGCGAGCACGGCGCCGGGAGTGAGGTCGAGGAGCAGCGCGCCGTCGACGAGGACGGAGGTCGCGGCGCGTGACCGGGTGCCGACGGAGACCGCGCAGACCGCGCAGGGACAGCCGGGGCGGGGCAGTCCTTCGGGGGTACCGGTGCCGAGGAGAGTGAGTTCCACACGGAGATCTTCTCGCTTCGCCGGTAGGGGTGCGCGCCCGGTTACTCTGCGGGCAGACTCAAGGCGAGTAGCGGACGAGCAACGGAGGCGGACATGGCGTGGACGTGGCGGTTCGAGGCGGCCGACGGCAGCGAGACCAGCCCGGCGGTGGAACCGGAGGAGTTCACCACGCAGGGGGACGCGGAGTCCTGGATCGGCGAGGTCTGGAAGGAGCTCCTGGACGGCGGCGCGGAGAGCGTGACGCTGTTCGAGGACGCTACGGAGATCTACCGGATGAGCCTCAAGGCGGCAGCGGAGGCCTGACGTGCGAAACCCCCGGGGCGGGCCCCGGGGGTTCTCCGTCGTGCGGGCTCCGTCAGCCCCGGACCCCGCACAGGTGCAGCAGTGCGGCGACCGACCGGTAGGGGTCGGTGCGCCCGGCCCGCTCCTCGGCGGCGAGCAGCCGTTCCAGCTCCTCCTCGGGCGGCAGTTCGGCGGCCGCCTCGGTGCCGTCGGTGAACACCCGCACCCCGTACCAGGCGTGCAGCGGGGCGCCGATCCCGGACAGGGTGCCGGTCAGGTCGGCGAGCCGGTCGGCGCGGACCTCCAGGCCCAGCCGGTTCGTGTAGTCGACGGTGTCGAAGGCGTCCAGCGCCCCCGACCAGTCCCCGGACAGTCCCGGCCGCAGGGCGAGCGCGTCGCCGTTGCGCACCAGCAGGGACAGCAGTCCGCCCGGGGCCAGCATCCGGGCCAGCCCGGCGAGCATGGCGTCGGGCTCGGAGACGTACATCAGTACGCCGTGGCACAGCACCACGTCGAAGCTGCCCGGTCCGAAGTGCGCGCCGGTCTCCCGGCCGTCGCCCTCGATCAGCTCGACCCGGTCGCGGATCCCCGCCGGCTCGGCGGCCAGCGCGGCGTGCGCGACCGCCAGCATGGCGGCGTCCTGTTCCAGGCCGGTGACCATGTGCCCGGCGCGGGCCAGGCGCAGTGCCTGCGTGCCCTGGCCCATGCCGACGTCGAGGACGCGCAGCCGCTGCCCGACGGGGAAGCGCTGGGTGATCTGCTCCTCGACCTGCCGGCCGACGAGTTCCTGGCGGACGGCGTTGCGCAGTCCGCCCAGGCCCTCCAGCCAGAGCCTGGCTCCCCCCGCGAAGCCCTCCCCCTTCGACGCCCCTGATGGTCCGGGCGTCGCTCCGGTCAGGGCCGTTCCCCGCGCTTGACCTGCGGCTTGGGCAGACGCAGCCGGCGCATCTGGAGGGTGCGCATCAGGCCGTAGGCGATGGCGCCGCGGCGGGGCTCGTTCGCGAACCGCTCGTTCAGCGCCTTGCGGAGCCGGAAGACCAGGCCGATCGAGTCCAGGATGATCAGGACGATCACGCCGAGCCACAGCATCAGCGCGACGTTCTGGATCGAGGGGACCCGGATCATGCTCAGCACCAGGATGATCACGGCCAGCGGCAGGAACATCTCGGCGACGGAGAAGCGGGAGTCCACGAAGTCGCGGACGAAGCGGCGGACCGGGCCCTTGTCACGGGCGGGCAGATAGCGCTCGTCGCCGTTGGCCAGCGCCTCGCGCTGGCGGGCCATCTCTTCCCGGCGGCGCTCACGGGCCCGCCGGGCGTCCTCCTTGCGGTTGCCGGTCGAGGCCACGACGGCCTTGCGCTGCGACTGGGCCACAGCACGCTTCGGCGTCGGGCGGCCCTTGGGGGCCTGCGGGTCACGGGGCTGCGAGGGGCCGGCGCTCACCTTTTCGGTGGCGGAGGCCTTCTCTTCCTTGGAGGAGCGGCTACCAAACACAGACACAACCCTACGTGGTCGGGGGCGGGCGGCCCACCTCGGCGGGGAACGATCCGGCAACGGCGGGCGTCTTCCCGTTACGAGGCTCCTGAGGCCCTCGGGGATCACCTACTCCTTACGCCTGATACGGCGCAGGGGTACTCGTCCTGGAGGAGGAGCGCATCCGTACTCGAACAGTGCGGTAATGGAGGCAGGGCCCGTACTGTGGGTCCTGTCGGTGACCTGCACCACAGTCCGTCTAGAAGGGGGCGCGCGAAGCCCATGAGCGGTGTCATGAAGCGTATGGGGATGATCTTCCGCGCGAAGGCGAACAAGGCCCTGGACCGGGCCGAGGACCCGCGCGAGACCCTCGACTACTCGTACCAGAAGCAGCTGGAGCTGCTCCAGAAGGTGCGCCGGGGCGTCGCCGACGTGGCGACCTCCCGCAAGCGCCTGGAGCTCCAGCTCAACCAGCTGCAGGGCCAGTCCGCCAAGCTGGAGGACCAGGGCCGCAAGGCCCTCGCGCTGGGCCGTGAGGACCTGGCCCGCGAGGCCCTGTCCCGCCGTTCCTCGCTCCAGCAGCAGGTCGCCGACCTGGAGGTGCAGCACCAGACCCTCCAGGGCGAGGAGGAGAAGCTGACGCTGGCCGCGCAGCGCCTCCAGGCCAAGGTGGACGCCTTCCGCACGAAGAAGGAGACCATCAAGGCCACCTACACGGCCGCCCAGGCGCAGACCCGCATCGCGGAGTCCTTCTCCGGCATCTCGGAGGAGATGAGCGACGTCGGCCTGGCCATCCAGCGGGCCGAGGACAAGACCGCGCAGCTCCAGGCCCGCGCGGGCGCGATCGACGAGCTGCTGGCCTCCGGCGCCCTCGACGACCAGAGCGGCCTCGGTTCCAAGGACGACATCCAGGCCGAGCTCGACCGCCTCTCCGGCGGGAACGACGTCGAGCTTGAGCTCCAGCGGATGAAGGCGGAGCTGGCCGGCGGCCCGTCCGCGCAGCAGCAGGCCATCGAGGGCGGCGCCGCGGGCACCGACCGGCCGCAGCAGACCCAGCACCGGTTCGACAAGCAGTAGGACAGGGGCCCGTCATGATTGTCCGCATCATGGGGGAAGGCCAGGTGAAGGTGGCCGACGGTCACTTCACCGAGCTCAACAAGCTGGACGACGAACTCCTGGAGGAGATGGAGTCCGGCGACGAGGCGGGCTTCCGGCGCACGCTGGGGGCCCTGCTCGATGCCGTGCGGCGCCTGGGCACCCCGCTGCCCGACGACGCCCTGGAGCCCTCCGAGCTGATCCTGCCCGCCCCGGACGCCACCCTCGACGAGGTCCGGGACATGCTCAGCGACGACGGCCTCATCCCGGGCTGACCGCACCCGCGCTGCACACCCACGGGTGCCATGTTACCGCCCCGGTGCCCCGGGGGCGGACCCTTCGCGACGTCCGCAGCTGTCACCCGCAGCCGTCCGCGGCCGTCATCCGCAGCCGTGCCCCGGACCGCCCCCGCCGCCGCTCCGCTCCCGCTCCCGCTCCCGTGCCCGCTCGCGCTCCGGGTCGGACAGTCCGCTGATGAAGTTCTCGAACCGGCGGCGCGGCCGGGCCCAGCGCCGGTCGTGGTGGAAGGCCCGCAGCCCCGCCTTGGCCCGGGCGCGCGGCCGGTTGGCGTAGAACCGCTTCGCGTACGGGGAGCCGGGCCGGGCCAGGCGGATCGCCCCGATCAGCGCGACGAAGGGGATGACCGTGCCGAAGACCGCCGTGCGCGGCTTGCCCTTCCACAGGGCGATCAGCGCCAGGAAGAAGTTGGTGGCGGTGTTCATGACGACGAGTCCGCGGCTGTGCCGCTCCCCGGGGGAGAGCTCGTTGACCCCGAAGGGCAGGAACCCGCCCAGGACCAGGGCGACCACCGCGGCCGTCAGCACGACGACCTCCACGCTCTTGCGGCCCTGCTCGCTCCAGTAGACGTCGTCCAGGTGCAGGATCAGCGCGAACTCGTCCAGGACCAGCCCGGCGCCCAGCCCGAAGAGGACGGCCGACAGCCCCGCGCCGAAGCTGTGGCCGCCGCTGCCCACCGCCCCGAACCCGCCGATGATCACCAGGACCACGCCGGGCACCACGTGGTGGACGTGCAGACCGCCCGGGGTGATGTTCTTGAAGGGGCCGCGGCCCGCCCGGATCAGCCGCGTGATCACCCGCGTGACCAGGAACGACAGGACGAACGACAGCAACGCGAGCAGCAGTGGGAGCTTGCCCGGCTCGACGATGTTGCGCACCCACCAGTGACCCACGACACCCGCTCCCGATATGACCCGTAATGAGCAATTTACCGCTCACCGTAAGCGGGTAGCGTTCGCGCCGATGACAGATTCGACCGATGATCGACCGCCGCTCCCGCCCGAGGAGCGCGCCACCCTGGCCGACGGGATCCGCTTCGCCTTCGGCACGCTGACGGTCCTGCCCGCCCGCATCACCCGCTGGGACCGGCCCGCCGCCCGCGCCGGCATGGCCTGCGCCCCGCTCGCCGGCCTCGCCGTCGGCCTCCTCGCCACCGTACCCGGAGTCCTGCTGCTGCTCCTCGGCGGCGGCCCCCTGCTCGCCGCCGCCGTCACCGTCGCCGTCCCCGCCGCCCTGACCCGGGGCCTCCACCTGGACGGGCTGGCCGACACCGCCGACGGCCTCGGCAGCGCCAAGCCCGCCGAGGACGCCCTGCGGATCATGAAGCAGTCCGACATCGGCCCCTTCGGCGTCATCACCCTGCTGTTCGTCCTCCTGATCCAGGTCGCCGCCCTCGCCAACGCCTACGCCGGCTCCTGGACCCGGGGCGCGCTCGCCGCCGTGACCGCCGCCGTCACCGCCCGGCTCGCGATGACCCTGGCCTCCCGCCGGGGCGTCCCCGCCGCCCGGCCCGAAGGGCTCGGCGCGGCCGTCGCGGGCGTGGTCCCGCGCCGCGCGGCGGCCTGGGTTGCCGCCTTGGTCCTGGCCGCCGCCGCGCTGGCCGCCCTCCCCATGGGACCGGCCGCCACCGCACAGCACGCGGCCGCCGTCCTCGCCGGCCTGCTCGCCGCCGAAGCCCTGCTGCGCCGCTGCGTGCACCGCTTCGACGGGGTCACCGGCGACGTCTTCGGCGCCCTCTGCGAGACCGCGGCCACCGCCGTCCTGGTCGTCCTCACCCTGGGCTGATCATGCCGCCCGCCGCCCGCGTACCCTCGGGGCGTGGACGAGAACCGGGCTCAGGAGCGGGGCGCAGGCCCCATCAAGGTGCTGCTCGCCGACGACCAGGCGCTGCTGCGCAGCGCGTTCAAGGTGCTGGTCGACTCCGAGCCCGACATGCGGGTCGTCGGGGAGGCCTCCGACGGGGCCCAGGCCTACGCCCTGGCCCGCGAGGCCGGGGCGGACGTGGTCCTCATGGACATCCGCATGCCCGGCACCGACGGCCTCGCCGCCACCCGCATGATCAGCGAGGACCCGGAGTGCTCCGGCGTCCGGGTCGTCATGCTGACCACCTTCGAGGTGGACGAGTACGTGGTCCAGGCCCTGCGCGCCGGGGCCTCCGGCTTCCTCGGCAAGGGCGCCGAGCCCGACGAGCTGCTCAACGCCATCCGCGTCGCGGCGGCCGGCGAGGCCCTGCTCTCCCCGGCCGCCACCAAGGGCCTGATCGCCAGCTTCCTCGCCCAGGGCGGCCGGTCCGACGCCCCCGCCGCCGGGTCGGCCCACGCCGAGCGGCTCGCCGCGCTGACCGGCCGCGAGCGCGAGGTCCTCGTCCTGGTCGCCGCGGGCCTGTCCAACGACGGCATCGCCGGCCGGCTGGAGGTCAGCCCGCTGACCGTCAAGACGCACGTCAACCGGGCCATGGCCAAGCTCGGGGCCCGGGACCGGGCGCAACTGGTGGTCGTCGCGTACGAGTCGGGCCTGGTCCGCCCGCGCGCCGACTGAGCACGCCGACTGGGCACGCCGACCGGGCACGCCGACTGAGCACGCCGACCGGCGCGGGCCCCGCGGCGGGCACGGGTCCGCCGCCGGGCGCGGGCCCCGCAGTACGGCCGTGTACTGCGGGCGCGGTATGCCGCGCATAAGGACGGGACCTGGGGCCGACGCAGCCCCGCTCCGCCGTGGGTGAGGCTGGAGGACCCTCGCCCACGTCACAGCAGAGAGATCCCACACTCATGTCCTGGCTGTCCCGCTTCAGCCTGGCCCAGAGAGCCCTGATCGGCCTCGTGTCGATCGTCGCGCTGCTCTTCGGCGCCATAGCCATCCCGCAGCTCAAGCAGCAGCTGCTGCCGTCCATCGAACTGCCGATGGTCTCCGTGCTCGCGCCGTACCAGGGCGCCTCGCCCGACGTGGTCGAGAAGCAGGTCATCGAGCCGATCGAAAGCACCCTCAAGGGCGTCGACGGCATCACCGGCATCACCTCCACCGCCAGCGAGGGCAACGCCCTCATCCGCGCCACCTTCGACTACGGCGACGAGGGCACCAAGCAGCTCGTCGCCGACGTCCAGCAGGCCGTCAACCGGGCCCGCGTCCGGCTGCCCGCCGAGGTGGACCCGCAGGTGGTGGCCGGCTCCACCGACGACATCCCGACCGTCGTCCTCGCCGTCACCTCCGACAAGGACCAGCAGGCCCTCGCCGACCAGCTGAACCGCTCCGTCGTCCCGGTCCTGGAGGACCTCGACGGCGTCGGCCGGGTCAGCGTCGAAGGCGTCCGCGACCTCCAGGTCACCATCACCCCCGACAACGCCAAGCTGGCCGCCGCCGGCCTCGACGGCGCCGCCCTGGCCGAGGGCCTCAAGGCGGGCGGCGCGGCGATCCCCGCCGGCTCCTTCGACGAGCAGGGCAAGAACCGCACCGTCCGCGTCGGCTCCGGCTACACCTCCCTCGCCCAGCTGGAGGACCTCCGGCTGACCGCGGGCCCCGGCAAGCCGGTCGTCCGCCTCGGCGACGTGGCCACCGTCAAGCAGGAGCCGGCCAAGGCCGACTCCATCACCCGCACCAACGGCAAGCCCAGCCTCGCCCTCGTCCTCACCATGGACAAGGACGGCAGCGCCGTCGCCATCTCCGACGCCGTCAAGGACAAGCTCCCCGAGCTGCGCTCCCAGCTCGGCTCCGGCGCCGAGCTGACCGTCGTCAGCGACCAGGGCCCCGCCGTGGCCCGCTCCATCTCCGGCCTGACCACCGAGGGCCTGCTCGGCCTGGCCTTCGCGGTGATCGTGATCCTGGTCTTCCTGGCCTCGATCCGCTCGACCCTGGTCACCGCGGTGTCCATCCCGCTGTCCGTGGTCCTCGCCCTGATCGTGCTGTGGACCCGCGACCTCTCCCTCAACATGCTGACGCTGGGCGCGCTCACCATCGCCATCGGCCGCGTCGTCGACGACTCGATCGTGGTCCTGGAGAACATCAAGCGCCACCTCGGCTACGGCGAGGAGCGCGAGGCCGCGATCACCGCCGCCGTCAAGGAGGTGGCCGGCGCGGTCACCTCCTCCACCCTCACCACCGTCGCCGTCTTCCTGCCGATCGGCCTGGTCGGCGGCATGATCGGCGAGCTGTTCGGCTCCTTCTCGCTCACCGTCACCGCCGCCCTGCTGGCCTCGCTGCTGGTCTCCCTGACGGTGGTCCCGGTCCTCTCGTACTGGTTCCTGCGCGCCCCCAAGGGCACGTCGGAAGATCCCGAGCAGGCCCGCCGCGAGGCCGAGGAGAAGGAGGCGAACAGCCGCCTCCAGCGCCTGTACGTCCGGGTCCTGGGCTTCGCCACCCGGCGCCGCCTCACCAGCATCGCCATCGCCGTCGTGGTCCTGGTCGCCACCTTCGGGATGACCCCGCTGCTGAAGACCAACTTCTTCGACCAGGGCGAGCAGGACGTCCTGACGGTCAAGCAGGAGCTGCCCGCCGGCACCTCCCTGGCCGCCTCCGACGAGGCGAGCCGCAAGGTGGAGCAGGCCCTGGCCTCCGTCGAGGGCGTCAAGGACTACCAGGTCACCGTCGGCTCCTCCGGCTTCCTCGCGGCCTTCGGCGGCGGAACGGGCACCAACCAGGCCTCCTACCAGGTCACCCTGGACGACGCCAAGCACTCCGAGGCCGTCAAGCAGCGCATCCAGGACGCCCTCGGCAAGCTCCAGGGCATCGGCGACACCTCCCTCTCGGCGGGCGGCGGCTTCGGCAGCCAGAACCTGAGCGTGGTCGTCAAGGCCGGCGACGGCGCCGTCCTCGCCAAGGCCGCCGAGCAGGTCCGCGCCGAGGTGGCCACTCTCAAGGACGTCACCGACGTCCAGAGCGACCTCGCCCAGTCCGTGCCCCGGATCTCGGTCACCGCCACCCCGAAGACCGCCGAGGCGGGCCTCAACCAGGCCGCGCTGGGCGCGATCGTCGCCCAGGCCGTCCGCGGCAACCCGGCGGGCAAGGCCGTACTGGACGACACCGAACGCGACATCGTCATCCGCTCCGCCCACCCGGCCACCACCCTGGCCGAACTGCGCGACCTGCCGGTCGGCCCCGCCAAGCTGGGCGACATCGCCGAGGTCAAGGAGGTCCCCGGCCCGGTCGCGATGACCCGGATCGACGGCGCCCGCGCCGCCACCATCACCGCCAAGCCGGTCGGCGACAACACCGGCGCCGTCAGCGCCGCCCTCCAGACCAAGCTCAAGGCCCTGGACCTCCCCGACGGGGCCACGGCCTCCATCGGCGGTGTCTCCCAGGACCAGGACGAGGCCTTCGGCTCGCTGGGCCTGGCCATGCTCGCGGCCGTCGCGATCGTCTTCATGCTGCTGGTCGCGACCTTCCGCTCGCTGGTCCAGCCGCTGATCCTGCTGGTCTCCATCCCCTTCGCCGCCACGGGCGCCCTCGGCCTGCTCATCGTCACCGGCACCCCCATGGGCGTCCCGGCGATGATCGGCATGCTGATGCTCATCGGCATCGTGGTCACCAACGCCATCGTCCTGATCGACCTGGTCAACCAGTACCGGGCCCAGGGCTACGGCGTGGTCGAGGCGGTCGTCGAGGGTGGCCGGCACCGCCTGCGGCCCATCCTGATGACGGCCCTGGCGACGATCTTCGCCCTGCTCCCGATGGCGCTGGGCGTCACCGGCGAGGGCGGCTTCATCTCGCAGCCGCTCGCGGTGGTGGTCATCGGCGGCCTGGTCAGCTCCACCCTGCTGACGCTGCTGCTCGTCCCGACCCTGTACACGGCGATCGAGCTGCGCAAGGAGCGCCGCCGGGCCAAGCGTTCGGCGCGCCGCGCGGCCCCGCTGAAGGTGGTCCCTCAGGACCGGGAGGAGGTCCCGGCCGACGTCTGACGACCGGGTGAACGCGGAAGGGGCGCCCCCCACCGGGGGGGGGCGCCCCTTCGTGCGCGTGCGCGATGGCTACGGGAGCGCCAGCATCCGCTCCAGCGCGAGCTTGGCGAAGCTCTCCGTCTCCTTGTCGACCTGGATCTGGTTGACGAGGTTGCCCTCGGCCAGGGACTCCAGGGTCCACACCAGGTGGGGGAGGTCGATGCGGTTCATCGTCGAGCAGAAGCAGACCGTCTTGTCGAGGAAGACGACTTCCTTGTCCTCGGCGGCGAAACGGTTCGCCAGCCGCTTGACGAGGTTCAGCTCGGTGCCGATGGCCCACTTGGAGCCGGCCGGGGCCGCCTCCAGCGCCTTGATGATGTACTCCGTCGAGCCGACGTAGTCCGCGGCCGCGACGACCTCGTGCTTGCACTCGGGGTGCACCAGCACGTTGACGCCCGGGATCCGCTCGCGCACGTCGTTGACCGAGTCCACCGAGAAGCGGCCGTGGACCGAGCAGTGGCCGCGCCACAGGATCATCTTCGCGCCGCGCAGCTGCTCGGCGGTCAGCCCGCCGTTCGGCTTGTGCGGGTTGTAGAGCACGCAGTCGTCCAGGGACATGCCCATGTCGCGGACGGCCGTGTTGCGGCCCAGGTGCTGGTCGGGCAGGAAGAGGACCTTCTCGCCCTGCTCGAAGGCCCACTCCAGGGCCTTCTTCGCGTTCGACGAGGTACAGATCGTGCCGCCGTGCTTGCCGGTGAAGGCCTTGATGTCGGCGGAGGAGTTCATGTACGAGACGGGCACGGTGCTGCCGGCGATCCCGGCCTCGGTGAGCACGTCCCAGCACTCGGCGACCTGCTCGGCGGTGGCCATGTCGGCCATCGAGCAGCCGGCCGCGAGGTCGGGCAGGACGACCTTCTGGTCGTCGGAGGTCAGGATGTCCGCGGACTCGGCCATGAAGTGCACGCCGCAGAAGACGATGTACTCGGCCTCCGGCTTGGCGGCCGCGTCGCGGGCGAGCTTGAAGGAGTCGCCGGTGACGTCGGCGAACTCGATGACCTCGTCACGCTGGTAGTGGTGCCCGAGGATGAAGACCTTGTCCCCGAGCTTCTCCTTGGCCGCGCGGGCGCGGGCCACGAGGTCCGGGTCCGACGGCGACGGCAGGTCGCCGGGGCACTCCACGCCGCGCTCGCTCTTGGGGTCGGACTCGCGGCCGAGCAGCAGCAGGGCAAGGGGCGTCGGCTGGACGTCCAAGGGCTGGGCGGTGGTCACGACACGCACCCTTTCTGTTCTGCGACTAGGTGCCTTCCGAAGAGGGCTTCCGAAGGCGTCACTTCGACTTCTCGTCTATATGACGTTATCTATCATAACCGCTTCACGTCACTTTGACGATGGCGATAATGTCGATGTGACGCATTCGCCCGCTCCGGAGCGGCGCACTCCAGCCGCCCTCCGCAGGAGGTCCACCGCTCCCCACGGGTGTGCGAGCATGAATATCTGAAACAAGGCGCCGGACCCGGAATGAAACCGCGGTCCCGCTGGTTGCCACCGACGGCAAGAGTCCGACGTTTCCCCAGCCGCCCGGCGGGGAGCCGCCCACTTCGGGAGTGAATGCAGATGTCCGTACAGGACGACAAGACCACTGTGAGCGACGGCATCCTCCTGTCCGACGCCGCCGCCGAGAAGGTCCGCACCCTGCTGGAGCAGGAAGGCCGCGATGACCTGGCGCTGCGCGTCGCCGTCCAGCCCGGCGGCTGCTCCGGCCTGCGCTACCAGCTCTTCTTCGACGAGCGCTCCCTCGACGGCGACGTCGTCAAGGACTTCGACGGCGTCAAGGTCGTCACCGACCGCATGAGCGCCCCCTACCTGGGCGGCGCCTCCATCGACTTCGTCGACACCATCGAGAAGCAGGGCTTCACGATCGACAACCCGAACGCCACCGGCTCCTGCGCCTGCGGCGACTCCTTCAGCTAAGCCGGCTGGACCACGCGTACGGCGAGGGCCCGGGCCCCGGTCGATCCGACCGGCGGCCCGGGCCCTCGCCCTTTCCCGCCTTTCCCGCCTTTTCCGCACGCCTACTGGCGCGGCAGCGCCTTGCCGGTCGTCGCGTCGACCACCTTGCGCTCGCCCAGCGGCTGCTTCAGCTGCGCCGTGACGGACATCTCCTTCGCGAGCATGACGCACGCCTGGCCCGGGTTGTTCGGGGTGTCCGTGATCTTCACCAGGACCGAGCCGGCCTCCTCCCGCGCCTCCAGCGCGTAGGTGCTGCACACCCCGCCCCAGAAGTTGACCGTCAGCGTCCGGTCGTCCTGGGCGAACGAGAACCCGGGCACCGTGCGGCCCTGCGGGGGCACCGGAGCGGGGGAGTCCTCCTTGGCCGCGGCCGGCTGGACCACCGTACGGCCCGGCTTGCCGTCCGTACCGGCCACCTCGAACAGCCAGGCCGGCACCAGGCCCCGCCCGCCGTCGACCGTCCCCGCGACCAGCCCGAACGCCGCCCCCTTCACGCTCTCCGTCCGCGGCGGCTTCATCGGCCGCGGCTCCGGGTTGCAGGGCAGGGTGTCGGTGGCCCCGGTCGCCGTGTCCGGGGTCAGCGGCACCGAGGTCGCGCAGCCGCTCGGGCCCGTGCCGGCGCCCTTCCCGGGGCCGCTCGCCGCGTTGAGCCGGTCCAGGGCCTCGGCCGCGCCGACCACCGGCTGCTCGGCCGCGCGGACCGGCGCCTTCAGCTCACCGCTGCCCGCCACCGCCCGGCCGTCCGCCCCGACGCTGATGCGGCTGGACCAGCCCTGCGTGGGCAGGCCGCCCACCACCGGGTCGGCCACCACCACCCGGACCGAGCCCGTCACCAGCCGGGCGTCCACCTTCGCGTCGCCCTGCCCGGCCGCCGCGAGCACCGGCGCCGCGGCGTCCTTCGCGGCCTGCTCGGAGACCGGCGTGCCCGAGCCGGAGCCCTGCGCCGCGCCCGGTGCGGAGCCCCCCTCCGGGAGCGTGGCGGGGCCGCAGGTGTCCTTGCCGCGCACGCAGGCGTCGCCCGCGCCGGTGCCCGTGCCGTCGCCGCCCTGGAAGCGGGAGAAGCTCCAGGTGCCGGGGGCCTTGCGGGTGACGCTGAGCCGGGGCCCGGAGCCGTCGCCGGTCTCGCCGGCCAGCCACTGCTCACCGCTGAGCCGGGGCGCGCCGGAGATCCCGAGGGCCTGCGCGAGCCGGGCCACCTCCTCGGAACCGACCTCCCCCGAGGAGGCGAAGGAGGGCGCGGACGCCGGCCCCTGGGGGAGCGGCCCGTCCGCCCGGTAGGTCACCCCGGCGCCGTTCGGGTCCGGCTCCCCGGGGGCGATGCCCGGCCTCGACGGGGACCCCGCGTCGCGCGGGGCGGCCGCGGCGGTGTCCCCCGTACGGCCGCGGCCGCCCGGGGCGTCGCCGTAGGCCGTGGTCGCCCAGTACGCCGTACCGCCGCCGGCCAGCAGGACGGCGGCCGCGATGGAGCCGATGGCCCAGGCCGGCCGCCGTCGTGTGGCGCGTGATGTGTCGGGTTGTTCGCTGGTCACCGCTCGCTCCTTCGCGTGTCCCGCCGTACGTGATGCGGGTGTGACGCGCCGACCGCGAAACCGGTTCCCCCCTCTTTCCTCCTACTCCCCGTACTCCGCCGTGGCGGCGATCAGCCGGGCGGAGGCGGGCGGGACGCTGACCCCGTGGATCTGGGACGGCGCCACCCGGACCGGCCGCGGCTCCGGCGGGACCGCCCAGTGCGGGGCCATCCGGGCGCAGTCCCCCAGCAGCCGGGCGAAGCCGGGGCGTGCGTCGGCGGTGTACTCGGTGTAACCGAAACCATCGGTATAGGTCATGGAGGCACGGTAGGCACGCCAAGTCGGGCGAAGGAAGTCCTACTACGGGGTAGTTTCAGCCGTTCGGCCGGGGGGCGGGGAACGGGTAACTTTGACTGTCACCCGCCGTCATCCGCAGGAGCATCCACGCCGTGCGCATCGCAGTCACCGGCTCCATCGCCACCGACCACCTCATGACCTTCCCGGGCCGCTTCGCCGACCAGTTCGTCGCCGACCAGCTCCACACGGTCTCCCTCTCCTTCCTCGTCGACAACCTCGACGTGCGGCGGGGCGGCGTCGGCCCGAACATCTGCTTCGGCATGGGCCAGCTCGGCAGCCGCCCGATCCTCGTCGGCGCGGCCGGCTCGGACTTCGACGAGTACCGCGCCTGGCTCGACCGGCACGGCGTGGACACGGCCTCCGTGCGGATCTCCGAAGTGCTGCACACCGCGCGCTTCGTCTGCACCACCGACGCCGACCACAACCAGATCGGCTCCTTCTACACGGGCGCGATGAGCGAGGCCCGCCAGATCGAGCTCAAGGCCGTCGCCGACCGGGTGGGCGGACTGGACCTCGTCCTCATCGGCGCCGACGACCCCGAGGCGATGCTCCGCCACACGGAGGAGTGCCGCACGCGCGGGATCCCCTTCGCCGCGGACTTCTCGCAGCAGATCGCCCGCATGGACGGCGACAACATCCGCACCCTGATGGAGGGTGCGACGTACCTCTTCTCGAACGAGTACGAGAAGGGCCTCATCGAGTCGAAGTCCGGCTGGACGGACGAGGAGATCCTCGCCAAGGTCGGCACCCGCGTCACCACGCTGGGCGCGAAGGGCGTGCGGATCGAGCGGGTCGGCGAGGAGCCGATCCTGGTCGGCTGCCCGGAGGAGACGGCGAAGGTGGACCCGACCGGTGTCGGCGACGCGTTCCGCGCCGGGTTCCTGACGGGGCTGGGCTGGGGCGTCGGCCTGGAGCGGGCCGCGCAGCTGGGCTGCATGCTGGCCACCCTCGTGATCGAAACCCTGGGCACCCAGGAGTACACCCTGGCGCGGGCGCACTTCATGGAGCGCTTCACGAAGGCCTACGGCGACACCGCCGCCGCCGAGGTCCGCGCCCACCTGGAGGCGTAGCCCGGTCTCTGGGGGCTCCGCCCCCGGACCCCCGCGCCTCAAACGCCGGCGGGGCTGGATTTTGCCGCTGCGCGGCAATTCCAGCCCGCGCGGCGTTTGAGCGCACGGGCGCGGAGCGCACGTACGGGGTCCGGGGCTCGCCCCGGGAAACGGTGAAAGGGCGGGGCGGGGAGACGCTCCGCGCAGCGGCCCGGCGTCACACCGTCCGGCGGACCCGGTAGGCCGCGCCGACCGGGCGCGGGGTCTCGCCCAGGTACGCGTGCCCCCGCATCGCACACCACGCCGGGATGTCGAGCCGCGCCACCTCGTCGTCCGACAGGACCGTCACCGTCCCGCCGACCGGTACGGTGAAGATCGCCCGCGCCAGCTCGATCACCGGCTGCGGGCAGCGCAGCCCGAGGGCGTCGACCTCCACCGACTCCGCCACCGGCGGGGAGGCGGAGGGGGCCTCCGGGACGCCGAGTTCCGCCCGGACCCCCGCCACCGCCCGCGGCAGGACCTCCAGGAAGCCGTTGACGTCCTCCGCCGACGTGCCCCGCGGCAGCGACACCCGTACGTTCCCCTCCGACAGCACCCCCATCGCCCGCAGCACGTGACTGGGGGTCAGCGTGGAGCTCGTGCACGAGGAGCCCGAGGAGACCGACCAGCCCGCGCGGTCCAGTTCGTGCAGCAGGCTCTCGCCGTCGACGTACAGGCAGGAGAACGTCACCAGGTGCGGCAGCCGCCGGTCCGCGTGCCCGACCACCTCCACGTCCGGCACCAGCCGGGCCACCCGCCGCCGGATCCGGTCCACCAGCACCCGCAGCCGCGCCGCCTCCGCGTCCGCCTCGGCCCGCACCGCCCGCAAGGAGGCCGCCGCCGCCACGACGGCCGGCAGGTTGCCGAAGCCGGGGGAGCGGCCCGACTCCCGCTCGTCGGCCGGGCCTTGGGGGGCGAAGCGGACCCCCTTGCGGACGGCCAGCAGCCCGACCCCGGGCGGGCCGCCCCACTTGTGGGCGCTGGCCGTCAGCACCGACCAGGCGCCCTCCACCGGGCCCCACCCCAGCGACTGCGCCGCGTCGACCAGCAGCGGCACCCCCGCCGCCGCGCAGACCTCGGCCACCTCCGCCACCGGCTGGACCGTGCCCACCTCGTGGTTGGCCGACTGGAGACACGCCAGAGCCGTGGTCGAGGTCAGGACGGATCCGTAGCCATCGGGCGCGACCGCGCCGAGGCGGTCCACCGGAACCTCCGTCACCGTCCCCCCGGCGGCGGCGTGGGCCTCCGCCGCGTGGAGCACGGAGCTGTGCTCGACCGCCGAGACCACCAGATGGCCGCCGACCCGCCGGCGCCCCGCGAGCGCCCCCGCGACCCCCGCGTGAACCGCGTGCGTCCCCGAAGGAGTGAACACGAGCTCGTCGGGGCGACATCCCACCGCCTCGGCCGCGGCCTCCCGCGCCGCGTCCAGCAGCAGCCGGGCCCGGCGCCCCTCCCGGTACAGCCGGGCCGGGTCCGCCCAGCCCTCGTCCAGTGCGGCCTGCAACGCCTGCCGGGCCACGGGGTGCAGGGGAGCGGCGGAGGCGGTGTCGAAGTACGGCATCGGGCCACCGTAAGGCAGGGGCGGCGGGGCGGGCGGCGGGGGAGCGGGGTGTTGCGGCCTCCCGCGGCGCCCGCGCAGGTCGGGCCGGGTTTCAGGGGTCGTCAGATGCCGTCCGGAGCCCGCCGTTCAGGGCCGGACGGCCCGTCCCCCGTACGGCGGATCCATCCCTTCGGGGGCAGTAGCGGCGCGTTGGGCACCCTCCCCGCGCGGCCTCAAATAGCGTCCAGTAGGGTTTGGTCCGCATAAACATCCAAACCCCTGCCTGCGTCAGGGCCGGCGACCGACCCGAACACGGCCGCGGCCGGCCGCGCGGGCCGAGACTCTCGGGAAGGCGCTACGTGAGTCCCTACGGCTCCGACCGCTCGCCGCGGCGCCCGATGCGGCGGAAGCTGCTGCAGGCGCTGACTGCGGGCGTGGTCCTGGCGACCGCCACTGGTTGCTCGTACACCTGGAAAGACTTCCCCCGCCTCGGAATGCCCACCCCGGTCACGGAGGAGGCGCCTCGCATCCTCTCCCTGTGGCAGGGATCCTGGGCGGCCGCTCTCATCACGGGCATCCTGGTGTGGGGCCTGATCATGTGGAGCGTCATCTTCCACCGGCGTAGCCGGACGAAGATCGAGGTCCCCGCGCAGACCCGGTACAACATGCCCATCGAGGCGCTGTACACCGTGGTCCCGCTCATCATCGTCTCGGTGCTCTTCTACTTCACCGCGCGTGATGAGTCGAAGCTCCTCACCCTCTCCAAGACGACGCCGGCTCACACCATCAACGTGATCGGCTTCCAGTGGAGCTGGGGCTTCAACTACGTCGAGAACGTCGACGGCGACGCCGCGACCCCGAAGGCGGGTGTGGTTCCCAAGGAGCTCGCCTCCCTGCCGGACCGCTTCACCAAGCAGTTCCCCGCGGGCGCCGAGGGCGTTTACGACAAGGGCGTTCCCGGCGACCGGAACGCGGACACGAACAACCCGGGGCCGACCCTCTACCTGCCCAAGGGCGAGAAGGTCCGCTTCATCCTGTCGTCGAACGACGTCATCCACTCCTTCTGGGTGGTGCCCTTCCTGTTCAAGCAGGACGTCATCCCCGGTCACACCAATGTCTTCGAGGTCACCCCGACCCAGGAAGGCACCTTCGTGGGCAAGTGTGCCGAGCTCTGCGGCGTGGACCACTCCCGCATGCTCTTCAACGTGAAGGTCGTCTCCCCCGCGGAGTACAAGGCCCACCTGAAGCAGCTGGCGGAGAAGGGTCAGACCGGCTTCCTGCCGGCCGGCATCAAGCAGACTGACCCCGCCCGGAATGCGGAAGTGAACAAACTGTGAGCATCCTCAACGAATCCCAGGGTGCCGCCGCCGACTCGTATGAAAACGAGCTGCCGGTGCGGCGCAAGCAGCCGGGCAACGTGGTCGTCAAGTGGCTCACCACCACCGACCACAAGACCATCGGCACGATGTACCTGGTCACCTCGTTCGTGTTCTTCCTGATCGGTGGCATCCTGGCGCTCTTCATGCGCGCCGAGCTGGCCCGGCCGGGTACGCAGATCATGTCGAACGAGCAGTTCAACCAGGCGTTCACCATGCATGGCACGATCATGCTGCTGATGTTCGCGACCCCGCTGTTCGCCGGTTTCGCCAACTGGATCATGCCGCTGCAGATCGGCGCGCCCGACGTGGCGTTCCCGCGGCTGAACATGTTCGCGTACTGGCTGTACCTCTTCGGTTCGACCATCGCGGTCGCCGGCTTCGTCACCCCCTCGGGTGCGGCCGACTTCGGCTGGTTCGCCTACTCCCCGCTGTCGGACGCCGTCCGTTCGCCGGGCATCGGCGCCGACATGTGGATCATGGGTCTGGCCTTCTCCGGCTTCGGTACGATCCTCGGCTCGGTCAACTTCATCACCACGATCATCTGCATGCGCGCTCCGGGCATGACGATGTTCCGCATGCCGATCTTCACCTGGAACGTGCTGCTGACCGGTGTCCTGGTCCTGCTCGCCTTCCCGGTCCTGGCCGCCGCGCTGTTCGCGCTGGAGGCCGACCGCAAGTTCGGTGCGCACGTGTTCGACGCGGCCAACGGCGGCGCCTTGCTGTGGCAACACCTCTTCTGGTTCTTCGGACACCCAGAGGTGTACATCATCGCGCTACCGTTCTTCGGCATCGTCTCCGAGATCATCCCGGTCTTCTCCCGCAAGCCGATGTTCGGCTACATCGGTCTGATCGCCGCGACGATCGCGATCGCCGGCCTCTCGGTGACCGTGTGGGCCCACCACATGTACGTCACCGGCGGTGTGCTGCTGCCGTTCTTCTCCTTCATGACCTTCCTGATCGCGGTCCCGACCGGTGTGAAGTTCTTCAACTGGATCGGCACCATGTGGAAGGGCTCGCTGTCCTTCGAGACCCCGATGCTCTGGACGATCGGCTTCCTGGTCACCTTCACCTTCGGTGGTCTGACCGGCGTCATCCTGGCCTCGCCCCCGATGGACTTCCACGTCTCCGACTCGTACTTCGTCGTCGCGCACTTCCACTACGTCGTCTTCGGCACCGTGGTGTTCGCGATGTTCGCCGGCTTCCACTTCTGGTGGCCGAAGTTCACGGGCAAGATGCTGGACGAGCGCCTCGGCAAGATCACCTTCTGGACGCTGTTCATCGGCTTCCACGGCACGTTCCTGGTCCAGCACTGGCTGGGTGCCGAGGGCATGCCGCGCCGCTACGCGGACTACCTGGCCGCCGACGGCTTCACCACGCTGAACACGATCTCCACGATCAGCTCCTTCGTCCTCGGCCTCTCCTTCCTGCCGTTCATGTACAACGTCTGGAAGACCGCCAAGTACGGCAAGAAGATCGAGGTCGACGACCCGTGGGGCTACGGCCGTTCGCTCGAGTGGGCGACCTCCTGCCCGCCGCCGCGGCACAACTTCCTCACGCTGCCGCGCATCCGCAGTGAATCGCCGGCGTTCGACCTGCACCACCCGGAGATCGCGGCCCTCGACCACCTCGAGGACCACGCCCCGGTCAAGGCCGTCACCGGTGGCAAGGAGGCCGGCAAGTGAAGATCCAGGGCAAGATGTTCCTCTGGCTCTCCGCCTTCATCCTGATCATGACCGTCGTCTACGGCGTCTGGTCGAAGGAGCCGGTCGGAACCACCGCTCTCGCGCTGGCCTTCGGCCTGAGCGCCATGATCGGCTACTACCTGGCCTTCACGGCCCGGCGCGTGGACGAGATGGCCCAGGACAACCTGGAGGCCGACGTCGCCGACGAGGCGGGCGAGCTGGGGTTCTTCTCCCCGCACAGCTGGCAGCCGCTCTCGCTGGGCATCGGTGGCGCGCTCGCGTTCATGGGCGTCATCTTCGGCTGGTGGCTCATGTACTTCTCGGCCCCGATCATCCTGATCGGCCTGTGGGGCTGGGTGTACGAGTACTACCGCGGTGAGAACCAGAACCAGTAGGCGGTAGCCGTACCGGCGGTACGGAAGCGCTACAGAAGCAGTGCAGAGGGGCCCGGACACCTTTTCGGAGGAGTCCGGGCCCCTCGTTTGCAGTCACCCCGCGCGACGTAATAGTCATATGTTCATAGCGTTGAGCGCATGAAGCACTCACCGCGTCTTTGGACGGTACTCAGCTGCTCCCTGCTGGTCGCGTCCCTCGGTGCCGGCGCCACCGCATGCGGGGGGTCCGCAGACAACCCGCTGTCCGCCCGCCCGTACGACGCGGGCGACCAGGTGGCCTTCAACCAGCCGCCGGGCAGCGGCCGCGCCGCCGACCCCGACAAGCCCCTCGAGGTCACCGCCAAGGGCACGAAGTCCCGTATCACCGACGTGACGGCCGTGGACACCCACGGACGCCGCCTGGCGGGCGAACTCTCCGCCAAGGGGGACCGCTGGCACAGCACCTCGCCCATGGCCGCGGGCGTCCACTACACGGTCACGGTGAGCACGGAGGACCAGAACGGCGCCCCGGGGCAGCGCACGCTCGCCTTCGACACCACCCCGGCCAAGAAGCTCCTCAAGGTGGAATTCGGCCCGGACGAGGGCAAATACGGGGTCGGACAGCCCATCACGGCCGAACTCAGCGAACCCGTCAAGGACAAGGCCGCCCGCGCCCTCGTCGAACGGGGCCTGGTCATCGACACCCCGGAACCCGTCGAGGGCGCCTGGCACTGGGTCGACGACAAGAACCTGCACTTCCGCCCCAAGGACTACTGGCCCGCCCACTCCTCGGTCTCCGTACGGAGCAACCTGGAGGGCGTCAAGATCGAGGACGACCTCCACGGCTCCGCCTCCAAGCCCCTCAAGCTGGAGATCGGCGACCGGGTGGAGGTCACCACCGACGCCGCCGCGCACACCCTCACGTTCGAGCGCAACGGAGAAGTGATCAACACCATTCCGGTGACCACCGGAAAGCCCGGCTTCTCCACCCGCAACGGGGTCAAGGTGGTGCTGGGCAAGCAGTACTTCGTCCAGATGCGCGGCGACACCGTCGGCATCGGCGGCAGCGAGTACTACAACCTGCCCGTCTACTACGCCACCCGCGTGACCTGGAGCGGCGAGTACGTGCACGCCGCGCCCTGGTCGGTCGGCTCCCAGGGCTACGAGAACGTCAGCCACGGCTGCACCGGCATGAGCACGGGCAACGCCGCCTGGTTCTACGAGAACATCAGCGAGGGCGACATCGTCCGGGTGATCAACAGCATCGGCGAGGACATGGAGCCCTTCGGCAACGGCTACGGCGACTGGAACCTGGACTGGAAGGACTGGCGCGACGGCAGCTACCTCCTGAAGGGCACCCAGGAGGGCCGCAGCCCCGTCGACCAGGCCCGCCTGCGCCCCACGGTCTGACCCCCGCGGCCCCCCCAGGGCCCCGGGAGCCCCAAGACGCCCGAGAAGCCCACGAAAGCCCACGAGGGCCCGCGAACGGCCACAGCGCCGCCCGCGGGCCCTCGCCCGTGTCCGGGGCCCGCTCAGGCCGCGTTGGGGGCCAGCCGGGCGCGCAGCAGCCCCGCCAGGGCCTCCGGGAACTCCACCGGGTCCACCGGAAGGGTGACGGCCGCGTCGGCACGGCTCCAGGTGGCCAGCCAGGCGTCCTGGGGGCGCCCCATCAGCAGCAGCACCGGGGGACACCGGAAGATCTCGTCCTTGATCTGCCGGCACACGCCCATGCCCCCGGCCGGAACCGCCTCGCCGTCCAGCACGCACACGTCGATGCCGCCGGCGTCCAGTTCCTTGAGGACGGCTGGAAGGGTGGCACATTCCAGGAACTCCACCGGCGGCAGGTCCGCGGCCGGCCTGCGCCCGGCCGCCAGCCGCACCTGCTCCCGGGTGCCCGCGTCGTCGCTGTAGACCAGAACCCGCGCAGTCGCCCGCATTTCGTTCCTCCACGTGTCCGTGAATCACGCTGATGATGCGCGGGATGCTACTCCGTCCGACCCCGTGTCAACATCGGTTCCGCCAGCCTGGCGGGAGAGGCCGCACGGGGGTGATCTGATGGGCCGTTCGGGCCTTGCACACCCCCCTGACACTCCGAACGGCACCCCCCGGGGTGAGGGCGGGATAAGGGACCGACATAATGTCGGTCGTGGCGACAGCAACGACAGTAGATACCGGGCACGCGCACCCGACGGTCAACCGGCCGAACCTCGTCAGCGTCGGAACCATCATCTGGTTGAGTTCCGAGCTGATGTTCTTCGCGGCCCTCTTCGCGATGTACTTCACCCTGCGATCCGTGATGGGCGCCGAGCACTGGACGGAACAGGCCTCGGCCTTGAACCTGCCCTTCTCGGCGACGAACACCACGATCCTGGTGCTCTCCTCGCTCACCTGCCAGCTCGGCGTGTTCGCCGCCGAGCGCGGTGACGTGAAGAAGCTCCGGACGTGGTTCATCATCACGTTCGTCATGGGTGCGATCTTCATTGGCGGCCAGGTGTTCGAGTACACCGACCTGGTCAAGGAGGAAGGCCTGAGCCTCTCGTCCGACCCGTACGGCACGGTGTTCTACCTGACCACCGGCTTCCACGGTCTGCACGTGACGGGCGGACTCATCGCCTTCCTGCTGGTCCTCGGCCGGACGTACGCGGCCAAGAGGTTCACCCACGAACAGGCCACGTCGGCCATCGTCGTGTCCTACTACTGGCACTTCGTCGATGTCGTCTGGATCGGCCTCTTCGCGACGATCTACCTGATCAAGTAGCGAACCCGTCGCCGGGCCCGTTCCCGGCGCACCATCCAGAAACACCGACGCAGAAGATCCTGACACCGGGGTAATCCGTGAAAAAGCTTTCCGCACGACGACGCCATCCGCTGGCGGCGGTCGTCGTTCTACTCTTCGCGCTGGCGGTCACGGGGGGGCTGTACGCCGCCTTCGCGCCCGCGGGCAAGGCGCAGGCCGATGAAACCGCCCAGTCCCTCGCCATCGAGGAGGGCAAGAAGCTCTACGCCGTGGGCTGCGCAAGCTGCCACGGAACCGGCGGTCAGGGTTCCTCTGACGGCCCGAGCCTGGTCGGCGTCGGCTCCGCGGCCGTCGACTTCCAGGTGAGCACGGGCCGCATGCCCGCCCAGCAGCCCGGCGCCCAGGTGCCGAAGAAGCGGAACATCTACTCGCAGGCCCAGATCGACCAGCTCGCGGCGTACATCGCGTCCCTCGGCGCCGGCCCGATCGCGCCCACCGAGAAGCAGTACGACCCGGCCGGTGCCGACATCGCCGCCGGTGGCGAGCTGTTCCGCAACAACTGCGCGCAGTGCCACAACTTCACCGGTGAGGGCGGCGCGCTGACGAACGGCAAGTACGCCCCGAACCTCGAGGGCGTCGAGCCGAAGCACATCTACGAGGCCATGCTCACCGGCCCGCAGAACATGCCCTCCTTCCCGGACAGCACCATGCCGGAGAAGCAGAAGAAGGACATCATCGCGTACCTCCAGACCGTGAACGGCGAGAAGTCGGTCAGCCCTGGCGGCCTGAAGCTCGGCGGCCTCGGCCCCGTCTCCGAGGGTCTGTTCGGCTGGATCTTCGGTCTGGGTGCGCTGATCGCTGTCGCCGTCTGGGTCGCGGCCCACACCGCTAAGGCCAAGAAGTCATGAGTAGCCAAGACATTCCCGAAGACAAGCACCTGCCGAGCGAGCAGGGCGACGCGCACCACGGTGCCGTAGCGGTCGCGGACGACCCGTTCGCCGACCCGGGCCTGCCGGTCCACAAGCCGCGCATCCAGGACATCGACGAGCGGGCCGCCAAGCGGTCCGAGCGCACGGTCGCGATGCTGTTCACGCTGTCGATGCTGGCCACCGTCGGCTTCATCGCCTCGTACGTGTCCATCCCCGTCGAGAAGACCATCTACGTCTTCCCGATCGGCAAGGTCAGCGCGCTGAACTTCGCCCTGGGTCTGACCCTGGGCGTGGCCCTGTTCTGCATCGGCGCGGGCGCGGTCCACTGGGCCCGCACCCTGATGTCCGATGTCGAGGTCGCCGACGAGCGCCACGAGATCGCGGCGCCGGCCGACGTCAAGGCCAAGGTCATGCAGGACTTCGCCGACGGTGCGAACGAGTCCGGCATCGCCCGCCGCCCGCTGATCCGCAACACCATGATCGGTGCGCTGTCCCTGGTGCCGCTCGCCGGCGTCGTCCTGCTCCGCGACCTGGGCACGCTGCCCGAGGACAAGCTGCGCAAGACCCTGTGGGCCAAGGGCAAGCTGATCATCAACCAGAACACCATGGAGCCGCTGCGCCCCGAGGACGTCCTGGTGGGTTCGCTGACCTTCGCCATGCCCGAGGGCCTGGAAGAGGACCAGCACGACTTCCAGAACCAGATCGCCAAGGCCGCCCTGATGCTCGTCCGGATCAAGCCGGAGGACATCAAGGACAAGCAGGAACTCGAGTGGTCCCACGAGGGCATCGTGGCCTACTCGAAGATCTGCACCCACGTCGGCTGCCCGATCAGCCTGTACGAGCAGCAGACGCACCACGTGCTCTGCCCGTGCCACCAGTCCACCTTCGACCTCTCCGACGGCGCCCGTGTCATCTTCGGCCCGGCCGGTCACGCCCTTCCGCAGCTGCGGATCGGCGTGAATAGCGAAGGCTTCCTCGAAGCGCTCGGCGACTTCGAAGAGCCCGTCGGTCCTGCATTCTGGGAGCGCGGATGAGCACTGCCACCACCACCGAGCGCAAAGCGCCGCGCGGTGAGCGCGTAGCCGACTGGGCGGACGGCCGCCTGGGCATCTACAGCCTCGCCAAGGCGAACATGCGCAAGATCTTCCCGGACCACTGGTCCTTCATGCTGGGTGAGATCTGCCTCTACAGCTTCGTCATCATCATCCTCACGGGTGTGTACCTGACGCTGTTCTTCCACCCGAGCATGAACGAGGTCGTGTACCACGGCTCGTACGTGCCGATGCAGGGCGTCCAGATGTCCGAGGCCTTCGCCTCGACCCTGGACATCAGCTTCGACGTCCGCGGCGGTCTGCTCATCCGGCAGATCCACCACTGGTCGGCGCTGATCTTCGTCGCCGCGATGGTCGTGCACATGATGCGCGTCTTCTTCACCGGCGCGTTCCGCAAGCCGCGCGAGATCAACTGGATCTTCGGCTTCCTGCTGCTGGTCCTCGGCATGTTCACCGGCTTCACCGGTTACTCCCTGCCGGACGACCTGCTCTCGGGCACCGGTGTCCGCTTCATGGAGGGCGCGATCCTGTCCGTGCCGATCGTCGGCACGTACCTGTCGTTCTTCCTCTTCGGCGGCGAGTTCCCCGGCGGCGACTTCGTCGCCCGGTTCTACTCGATCCACATCCTGCTGCTGCCCGGCATCATGCTGGGCCTGCTCGTGGCGCACCTGATCCTGGTCTTCTACCACAAGCACACCCAGTTCGCGGGTCCCGGCCGGACGAACAACAACGTCGTCGGCATGCCGCTGCTGCCGGTCTACATGGCCAAGGCCGGAGGCTTCTTCTTCCTGGTCTTCGGTGTCATCGCGGCCATCGCGGCCCTCGCCTCGATCAACCCGATCTGGGCGCTCGGCCCGTACCGCCCGGACCACGTGTCCACCGGTGCGCAGCCCGACTGGTACATGGGTATGCCGGAAGGCCTGATCCGTGCCATGCCCGGCTGGGAGATCAACCTGTGGGGCCACACGCTCGTCCTGGGCGTGTTCATCCCGCTGCTGCTCTTCCCGCTGGTCCTCGGCGCGATCGCGGTCTGGCCGTTCATCGAGTCCTGGGTCACCGGCGACAAGCGCGAGCACCACATCCTGGACCGCCCGCGCAACGTCCCGACCCGTACGGCCTTCGGTGTCGCCTGGATCTCGGAGTACATCGTGCTCCTCATCGGCGGCGGCAACGACATGTTCGCCCAGTACTTCCACCTGTCGATCAACTCGATCACGTGGTTCGTCCGGATCGGCTTCTTCGTCGTCCCGGTCCTGGCCTTCATCGCCACCAAGCGGATCTGCCTCGGCCTCCAGCGCCGGGACCACGACAAGGTGCTGCACGGTCGCGAGACCGGCATCATCAAGCGTCTGCCGCACGGTGAGTTCGTCGAGGTCCACGAGCCGCTGCCGCAGGGCAAGCTGCACACCCTCACGGCGCACGAGCAGTACAAGCCGCTCGAGCTCGGCCCGACGGTCGACGAGAACGGTGTCGAGCGCAAGGTGACGCGCGGCGAGAAGCTGCGCGCCAAGCTCAGCAAGGGCTTCTACGCGGAGGGCAACCAGATCCCCAAGCCCACCACGGAGGAGTACAAGGAGATCCAGTCCGGCCACGGCCACCACTGATCTCCTGTAGGACCGCTTGAGGGACCGGTTCCGGCCGGTCCTGGTGTCGCCACGGCATGAGCCCCCGTCCAGTGTCTGGACGGGGGCTCATTGCCGTCTCCCGGGCTGGATAGGCTGAGATCCTTCCCACGGACGTGGGCCCCGACTTCGCAGGACCCGACGAGCAGCAGGAGCTGACCATGAACGTTGCGACCCCGGCAGGCGGCGACAGCGTGGCGGCACACAGCTGGCCGGGCATCCTGGAGGCCCTGCTCGGCGGCCGGGACCTGGTCGCCGACGACACCGCCTGGGCCATGGAGCGGATCATGCTCGGCGAGGCCACCGACGCGCAGATCGCGGGCTTCGCGGTGGCCCTGCGGGCCAAGGGCGAGACCGTGCAGGAGTACACGGGCCTGGTCCGCACGATGTACGCGCACGCCAACCTGATCGAGGTGCCCGGGCGGACCGTGGACATCGTCGGCACCGGCGGCGACGGCGCCAAGACCGTCAACATCTCCACCATGTCCGCCATCGTCGCCGCCGGCGCGGGCGCCAAGGTCGTCAAGCACGGCAACCGGGCCGCCTCCTCCGCCAGCGGCTCCTCCGACGTCCTGGAGAAGCTCGGCGTCAACCTGGGCCTGACCCCCCAGCGGGTGGCCGAGGTCGCCGAGGAGGCCGGCATCACCTTCTGCGCCGCGGTCGTCTTCCACCCCGCCCTGCGGTACGCGGCCTCGGCCCGCCGCGACCTCGGGATCCGCACCGCCTTCAACGGCCTCGGCCCGCTCACCAACCCCGCCAAGGTGACCGCCCAGGCGGTCGGCGTCGCGGACGGCCGGCTGGCCCCGATCATGGCCGGGGTGCTCGCCGAGCGGGGCACCTCCGCCCTCGTCTTCCGCGGCGACGACGGCCTGGACGAGCTGACCACCACCGGCACCTCCCGCGTGTGGTGGGTGCGGGACGGCGGGATCACCGAGCACGCCTTCGACCCGCGCGACGTGGGCATCGCGACCATCGACATCTCCGCCCTGCGCGGCGGCGACCCCTCCTACAACGCCGACGTGGCCCGCCGCCTGCTGGCCGGGGAGACCGGCCCGGTGCGCGACGCCGTCCTGCTGAACGCGGCCTCCGCCCTGGTCGCCCTGGACCCCGGCACGGGCTCGCTGGAGGAGGAGTTGTCCGCGGGCATGGCCCGCGCGGCCGAGTCCATCGACTCGGGCGCCGCCCGGGCCGCGCTGGAGCGCTGGGTGGCGGCCAGCAACGCCTGACCCGTACGACGGCTGCGCCGGAACCCCGGTCCACGATGTGGACCGGGGTCTTGCGTTCGGCGGACCGTGTGGCAGGATGCTCTCCAAGGTCACGAGTGACAGCGTTTAGGCCCCGGCTTGCTGTCCGGCAACCCTCCTTCCGTGGCGGGGTGCCCCGGGTGATGACCAGGCCGTAGGCAGCGAGGTCTACGGCAAGCGCGGATCCCTCGACACCAGGGGTCCTGGTCTCTCGAGGAGCGTTTTCCGTGAGCAAGCGAATGCGATAGGGCGACTCCGCCCCTACTTCACCCCTCGGAACAGGGTCCCTTCCGCGTACCCGCACCGCGTCCGAGGCACTTCCCGTACCCCCGACGGCCGTCGCCGCAGCGCGCACCGCCGTACCCGCGTACGGGCACCACCGAAGCCATTCAGCACCGCCTGCCGGGAGATACCGCCATGTCCGCATCCCTGAACGCCGCCGCCACCGACGCCGCCTGCGCCGCCGCCCCCGTCGATCCGGCCTGTGCCGAGCCGCTGGCCGTCCTCGGCCGGGACGTCACCGTTCCGCTCGTCACCGGCGGCGAGGTCAGCTACGCGGCCCTGGACTACGCGGCCAGCGCCCCCGCGCTCCAGCGGGTCTGGGACGACGTGGCCGCGTACGCCCCGTATTACGGCAGCGTCCACCGCGGCGCCGGCTACCTCTCGCAGCTCTCCACCGACCTCTTCGAGCAGAGCCGGGCCACCGTCGCCGAGTTCCTCGACTGCCGGGCGGGCGACCAGGTCGTCTTCACCCGCTCCACCACCGACTCCCTCAACCTGCTCGCCGCCGTGCTCCCGGCCGACTGCCAGGTCTTCGTCTTCGAGACCGAGCACCACGCCTCGCTGCTGCCCTGGCGCGACGCGCAGGTCACCTACCTCAACGCCCCGCGCACCCCGGCCCAGGCCGTCGCCACCCTGGAGCGGGCGCTCGCCGACCGCGACCCCTACGGCCCCGCCCTGGTGTGCGTGACCGGCGCGTCCAACGTCACCGGTGAGCTGTGGCCGGTCAAGGAACTGGCCGCCGCCGCGCACGCCCACGGCGCGCGGATCGTGCTGGACGCCGCCCAGCTGGCGCCGCACCACCCCGTCTCGGTCCGTGACCTGGACGTGGACTGGGTGGCCTTCTCCGGGCACAAGCTGTACGCCCCCTTCGGCTCGGGCGTGCTGGCCGGCCGGGCGGACTGGCTCCAGGAGGCCGAGCCGTACCTCGCCGGGGGCGGCGCCTCCCGCAAGGTGGCCCGCCGCGAGGACGGCGGCGTGGACGTCGAGTGGCACACCACCGCCGCCCGACACGAGGCCGGCTCCCCGAACGTCATCGGCGTCTACTCCATCGCCTCCGCCTGCCGGGCGCTGAACGAGGCCGGCTTCGACGGCCTCGTCGCCCGCGAGCGGCACCTCATCGCGAAGGTCCGCGAGGGCCTGGCGGAGGTCCCGGCGGTCCGGATCCTCTCCCTCTTCGGGGACGACGCCCCGCGCGTCGGCGTCATCTCGTTCGTGGTCGACGGCTGGAACAGCTCGCACTTCGCGGCGGCGCTGTCGGCCGAGTACGGGATCGGGGTGCGCGACGGCCTGTTCTGCGCCCACCCGCTGGTCCGCACCCTGCTCGGCAGCGAGCCGCAGGCCCAGGGCGAGTGCGGGGCGCCGGAGGCGGCGCCGGGGGAGAGGTCGCTGAACGCGATCCGCGTCAGCTTCGGCGCGGGCACCCCGGACGAGCACGTCGACCGCTTCGTCCGCGCCGTCAAGGAACTCGTCACGGACGGCGCGAAGTGGCAGTACCGCACGGAGGACGGCCGCTGCGTGCCCGCCGTGTAGGCGGGACGCGGTCGCCGGCGGGGCTGGACGGGCAGCCCTGCCGGAGCTATGCGTCGAGGCCGATGGCGAAGGCGGCTTCCAGGTCGTGCTGGGAGTACGTGCGGAACGCGACGTGGGTGTCGGTGGCCTCGACGCCCGGGATCTTGCTGATCTTGCCGGGGATGATGTCCGCCAGGTTCTCGTGGCGGGCCACGCGGACCAGCGCGATCAGGTCGTACGTACCGGTGACGGAGTAGACCTCGCTGACACTGTCCAGCTGCGCGATGGACTCGGCGATCTCGGGGATCCGGTCCACGCTGGTCTTGATGAGCACGATCGCGGTGATCACGGTGGGCTGTCTCCCTCGCCGGCAGTGACTGTTCGCCTCACTCTAGTCGTACGGCGATATCGCGCCCACGCGTAGCAGAACCCCACCGAGAACCCCACGACATGGGCGAGGTAGGCCACCCCCGGCCCGCTCCCGGCCCGGTGCGCGGCGAGCCACTGCAGCCCGAACCAGAACATCAGCACGATCCACGCCGGGAACCGCAGCGGCAGGAACAGCAGGAACGGGAACAGGCTCGTCACCCGCGCCCGCGGGAACAGGCACAGGAACGCGCCCAGCGCCGCGGAGATCGCGCCGGACGCCCCGACCAGGGTCTGGTCCGAGGAGGCGTTGGCGGCCGCGTAGACGGCCAGGGCCACGTAGCCGGTGCAGAGGTAGAAGACGAGGAACGCCGGCCGGCCCATCCGCTGCTCCGTCATGGCGCCGAAGACGTAGAGGAACAGCATGTTCCCGAGCAGGTGCAGCCAGCTGCCGTGGACGAACAGCGCCGTGAGCGGGGTCAGCAGGGGGCGGGCGGCCCCGGAGAAGAGTTCGTCCGGGACCACGCCCCAGTGCCGGAAGTAGGCCGTCCCCGTCTCCATCAGCCGCTCACCCGTCCCGAACGACGGGTTCAGGCCCGAAGCCGGGCTCGTCAGGAAGGCCGCGCAGCAGCCGGCGATCAGTGCGTAGGTGACCACGGGGCCCCGCGCCGCCTCGCGGACGGCCCGCCACTTTACGATCATGCGACAGAGCATGACGCAGGCGGACCCCCCTGAGGGTGGTGCCAGGCCGTAGGGTTACGTGCTGCGGTCCGCCGACCGCCGCGGAAGGCTTTAATTGAATGAGCTACGAAGGAGAGAGCGGCCTGATGACGACGGTTCCCCTGCCGACCGACACCACCCGGTGGCGCTGCACCCTGTGCGGCAACCTCACGCGGTTCGATGTCACCCGATCGTCGAAGGTCGTGGAGTACGTCCACCTGGATCTCGCCGGGGAGCCCAAGGTCGAGGAGCGCGAGGTGGTCAGTGAGACCATCGAGTCGGTCCGCTGCCGCTGGTGCAACGCGGTGGACCAGATCGAGCTCGTCGACAGGCCGGGCGCCGACTCCTGACGGAGCCGGGCCCACGGTAGATCACGGTAGGGGTGACGGATTGTGGAGCCAGGGAGCGGCGCCGGGCCGGCCGACGCGGCCCGCGACGCCGCGGAGGTCCTCGACCGCCCGCTGCCGGAAGGCGTGCGGCGCCGGGTCGTCGCGCTCGTCTCGGACGCCTTCGGCGGCCTGACGGTCGCCGACCTCCCCGCGCAGCTGCGCCAGTACGCCCGGTTCACCCCGACCCGGCGCGCCAAGTTCGCGGGCAACGCGATGGCCGCCGCCGTGGAGAGCGACGGGGTCTTCCGCAGCCGGGTCGCGGAGAAGGTGCGAGAGGCGCAGCCGGAACTGTCCGGGGCACTGGAGTCGGGTGCCCCGCCGGCCGCCGCGGACCCGCTGGACGTGGCGGCCGCCGCGTACGTGCTGAGGCCGGCCGGCTGGGTCAAGCTGGTCGCCGCCGCGGGCGAGGAGGCGCAGCGCGCCGACGCCGAGCGGGCGGACGACGAGACCCGGCGCGAGCTGGAGCGGCTGCGCGAGGAGCTGGCGCAGCTGCGGGAGGCGCAGCGCAGCGGCGGTGAGCAGGTGCGGGCCGATCTGGAGCTCGCGCGCAAGGAAGCGGAATCGCTTCAGCGCAAGCTGCGCAGCGCCCTGAGCGACGTCAAGCGGGGCGAGGCGGCGCTGCGCAAGCTCGGCGGCGAGATCGACGGGATCCGGGCCGAGGCGGCCGCGCAGGTGGCCGCCGCCGAGAGCGAGTCCCGGCGGCTGAAGTCCCGTCTGGCGGAGGCGGAGTCGGCGCTGGAGACCGCGCGCCGGGCCACCCGTGAGGGGCGCAGCGTCGAGGACATGCGGCTGCGGCTGCTGCTGGACACGGTGCTGGACGCTGCGGCGGGGCTGCGCCGCGAGCTGGCGCTGCCGCCGGTCTCGACGCGGCCCGCGGACACCGTGGACGCCGTGGAGCCGGGCCGGATGACCCCGAAGGACATCGCGGCCCGCGCCCTGTCGGAGACCGATCCGGCGCTGCTGGACCAGCTGTTGGCGCTGCCGCAGGCGCACCTGGTGGTCGACGGCTACAACGTGACGAAGACCGGCTATCCGACGATGCCGCTGGAGAAGCAGCGGCTGCGGCTGCTGGGCGGGCTGTCGATGCTGGCCGCGCAGACCGGCGCCGAGATGACGTGCGTCTTCGACGGGGCGGAGCTGGCGGCGCCGGTGCTGCTCGCCCCGCCGCGCGGGGTGCGGGTGCTGTTCTCCAAGGCCGGTGTGACGGCGGACGAGTTGATCCGCCAGTTGGTGCGGGCCGAGCCGCCCGGCCGTCCGGTGGTCGTGGTCTCCACCGACCGCGAGGTGGCCGACGGCGTGGCGAAGGCGGGCGCCCGGCCCGTGGCGTCGGCGCTGCTGCTCAAGCGGCTCGCGCGCGTTTCGTAGCGCTTGGCGGCTTGTGTCGTCGATGTAACCGGTGGGTGGGATGCCCGAATTGACGGTACGTCCGGGAGACGTACCGTCAAGGGCCCTGTACGGAGCGTGGGTGGCGGGTAAAGAAGCCGGAAGGCGTGCGGATTTTTACGTTCCGGGATTTGAAGTGATCACAGACGGGTCACTAGGGTCAGCTCAAACCTTCGTTCGGTAGATCACTCATTCGGGGTGTCGACGGGGGTCCGCTGCCGAAGGAGCTCGCGTCCGTGGCGTCCCACCGTCGACCCAAGCCGCCGACCCGCACCCGCGTGAGCGTCCTCACCGCCCTCGCCACCGCGGCCGTCGCCCTCTCCTCCCAGTCCGCCCTGGCCGCGCCCGCACCGGACAAGCCGAACAAGGACGAGGTCAAGACCAAGGTCGACGCCCTCTACGAGGAGTCCGAGCAGGCCACCGAGAAGTACAACGGGGCCAAGCAGCAGCAGGACAAGCTGGAGAAGGAGATCGCGCAGCTCCAGGACCAGGTGGCACGCGGCCAGGACGAGGTCAACTCCCTGCGCAACGCACTCGGTTCGATGGCCACCGCCCAGTACCGCGGGGAGGGCATCGACCCGACCGTGGCGCTCCTGCTCTCCGGCGACCCGGACGGCTACCTCGACAAGGCCTCCACCCTCCAGCAGTTGAGCGGCAAGCAGGTCGAGCAGATAACGGCCATCCAGGCCAAGCAGCGCAGCCTCGCCCAGAAGCGCCAGGAGGCCACGGGCAAGCTCGCCGACCTCGCCGCCGTCCGCAAGGAACTGGCCGACCAGAAGGCCGCCTCGCAGAGCAAGCTCGCCGACGCCCAGGCCCTCCTCAACACCCTCACCGCCGAACAGCGCAGCGAACTCAAGAGCGACGCGGCCAAGGACGGCGCGGCCTCCGCCAAGGCCGCGGGCGGCGGCACGGGCGCCAAGCCCGGCGCCGCCAAGGGCTCCGGCCGGGCCGGAGCCGCCCTCGCCGCCGCCATCACCCAGGAGGGCGACGCCTACCACATGGGCGACACCGGCCCGAACTCCTGGGACTGCTCGGGCCTGACCCAGTGGGCCTACGCCCAGGCCGGTGTCAGCATCAGCCGCACCACCTACACCCAGGTCAACGACGGCACGCGCATCGGCCGCAGCGAACTCCAGCCCGGCGACCTGGTCTTCTTCTACAGCGACCTGCACCACGTCGGCCTCTACGCGGGCAACGGCCAGGTCTTCCACGCCTCCAACCCCACCGGCGGCGTGCGCTACGAGGCCATGAGCAACATGCCCTTCCAGTTCGGCGTCCGCGTCGGCTGACCCGCCCCCCCGCTCCCCGGCCCCCCGGGACGCGCCGTACACCGCCCATCCGGGGGAATTGCGCGGACCCGCCCTGACCGCACGCCCCGCCCCTGACCTGTGCCAGAGGCGGGGCGCCCCCGTACGGCCCCTCCCGCGGTCGTTGGCCGGTGCGTGGCAGCGCGGCTACTGTCTGCCAGCGCGGAACCCGGCACACGGCCGTCCACGGGGGCGGACCCGGGCCCGCACAGCGGACAGGGAGCGGTGCCACGTGGGATCCCATCGCCGGCCCGGGAGCGGCGGCCTCGACCGGAACGCCAAGGTCACCGTCCTCACCGCCGCCGCGGCCACCGCCGCCGTGGCCATGACGGGCGTACCCGCCAGCGCCGCGCCGGGCCTCCCGCAGGAACCCGCCACGAGCTCCCGCGCCCAGGTCGACCGGCTGTTCCAGGAGGCCGAACAGGCCACCGAGAAGTTCAACCAGGCCGGGGAGAAGGCCGACGCGCTGCGCGCCGAGATCGGCCGCGCCCAGGACGCCGTCGCCCGCGCCCAGGACCGGGTCAACACCATGCGCGGGGTCCTCGGCACCTTCGCCGGCGCCCAGTACCGCTCCGGCGGCCTCGACCCCACCGTCGAGCTGATGCTCTCCGAGGACCCCGGCGCCTACCTCGACAAGGCCGCCGTCCTCGACCGGCTCGGCGGCCGCCAGGCCAAGCAGCTCGCCGAACTCCGCCAGGAACAGCGCCGGATCGGCCAGCAGCGCCAGGACGCCTCCCGCAAGCTCGCCGAACTGGAGGCCCTGCGCACCGAGGTGGCCACCCAGAAGCGGGCCGTCACCGCCAAGCTCGCCGAGGCCCGCAGGATCCTCGACGGGATGCCCACCGGCGAACGCGCCGACTTCGAGCGGGCCTCGCGCTCCGGCGGCCGCGCCGACGCCCTGCCGGACCTGCCCGACCTGCCCGTCGGCGGCGGCCACGCCTCCGGCCGCGGCATGGCCGCCGTGATGGCCGCCCGGGCGCAGGTGGGGAAGCCGTACGTGTGGGGCTCCACCGGCCCCTCCGGCTTCGACTGCTCCGGGCTGATGGTGTGGTCCTACCGCCAGGCGGGGGTCTCCCTGCCGCGCACCTCCCAGGCCCAGCGGTACGCGGGCCGCCGGGTGCCGCTCTCGCAGGCCCAGCCCGGGGACCTCGTGACGTACCGCTCGGACGCCAGCCACGTCGGCATGTACGTGGGCAACGGCCAGGTCATCCACGCCCCCTACCCCGGCGCCCGGGTCCGCTACGACCCCGTCGGGATGATGCCGGTCTCCTCCGTCACCCGGCCCTGACCCCCGCCCTGCGTACGATCGGCGGATGGATCCCGTCCGCCGCGCCCTCGTACGCCTGCTCCTGCCGGCCCTGTGCGCGCTCGTGGCCGCGGCGGGGTGTGCGGCGCCCGACCCGTCCGCCCCGGCCGTCGACGCGCAGGTGCGGCGGGCCGTGGCCGACTGGGCGGCGGCCCCGCCCGCCCGGCTCGCCGGGGTCCCGCTGGAGGGCTGGTCCTACGAGGTCACCTCGGTCCGGCGGGAGGGCGACCGGGCCTCCGCGCAAGCCGAGCTGCGCTACCGGCTCGCCGGCTACGACACCGCCCCCGCCGGGTCGGGCCGCGAGCTGACGCTGACCCGCGACGGGGCAGGGGCCTGGCGGGTCACCGCCGACGGGCCCGCCCAGGGGGCCCCGCCGCAGCTCTGGGACCAGGGGGAGGTGGCCGCCGTCCGGGGCGCCCGCTCCCTCGTCCTCGGCGTCGGCCAGAGCCCGCAGACCCTGTCGGACCTCGCCGCCGGGGCCGACCGGGCCGTCCCGGCGGCGAGCGCCGCCTGGCCGGGGCCGTGGGCCGGGCGGGTGGTCGTCCTCGTCCCCGCCACCCTCGACGCGATGGCCGCGCTGCTGGGCCGGCCCGCCGACGCCTACCGGGGCATGGGGGCCGTCACCACCGGCGCCACCGGCGGCGGCCCCGCCCCCGCCGACCGGGTGGTGGTCAACCCCGAGGGGTACGCGGAGCTCTCCTCGGCCGGCCGGCAGATCGTCCTCACCCACGAGACCACCCACGTCGCCACCCGCACCGCCACCACCGCCCGGACCCCGCAGTGGCTCTCCGAGGGCTTCGCGGACTGGGCCGCCTACCGGGACGGCCCCCCGGCCCCCGCCGAGGCCGCCCCCACCCTCGCCCGGGCCGTCCGCCTCGGCGACCTCCCCGCCGCCCTCCCCGAGGACGCGGCCTTCGCCTTCGGCGGCGACCAGGACGCCATGGCCCGCGCCTACGAGGGCGCCTGGCTGGCCTGCCGGCTCATCGCCGCCCGCTGGGGCGACGCGGCCCTCGTCCGCCTCTACGAACTCGCCGGCCGCGAACCCCTGCCGACCGCCCTCGACCAGGCCCTGTCCACCGACCTCCCCACCCTGACGAAGGCCTGGCAGCAGGCGCTGCGCGAGGACCTGGCCTAGGGGGTGTCCGCAAAGTCCCGCCTGCCCCGCGGCGTCCGGCACGCACTCTCGCCGCCCCGGGCGCAAGACCGAGTACGTCCAGTACGAGGTCTTGCGCCCGGCGCACCGAGAGCACGCACCGGACGCCGCGCGGCCCGCCCTTCGGGCGGCCGGCGGTACTTTGCGGACACCCCCTAGCCTTCCGGTACGTTGGCGGGGATGCACAAGACGCTGATCGTGACCAACGACTTCCCGCCGCGCCCGGGCGGCATCCAGGCCTTCCTGCACAACATGGCGCTGCGGCTGGACCCCGAACGGGTCGTCGTCTACGCCTCCACCTGGAAGCACGGCGCCGAGGGCCGCGAGGCCACCGCCGCCTTCGACGCCGAGCAGCCCTTCACCGTGGTCCGCGACCGCACCACGATGCTGCTGCCCACGCCCCGCGTGACCCGGCGGGCGGTGTCCCTGCTGCGCGAACACGGCTGCGAGTCGGTGTGGTTCGGCGCGGCCGCCCCGCTCGGGCTGATGGGCCCCGCCCTGCGCCGGGCGGGCGCCCGGCGGCTGGTCGCCACCACCCACGGGCACGAGGCGGGCTGGGCCCAGCTGCCCGCCGCGCGACAGCTGCTGCGGCGGATCGGCGAGGGCACCGACACCCTCACCTACCTGGGGGAGTACACCCGCTCCCGGATCGCCTCCGCGCTGACGGACTCCGCGGCCGCCCGGATGGTCCAACTCCCGCCCGGCGTCGACGAGAAGACCTTCCACCCCGGCTCGGGCGGCGCCGAGGTCCGCGCCCGGCTCGGACTCAGCGACCGCCCGGTGGTCGTCTGCGTCTCGCGGCTGGTGCCGCGCAAGGGGCAGGACACCCTGATCGAGGCGATGCCGAGGATCCGCGCGCAGGTGCCGGACGCCGCGCTGCTGATCGTCGGCGGCGGCCCGTACGAGGCGGACCTGCGGGAGCTGGCGGCGGCGAAGGGGGTCGCGGAGGCGGTGGTCTTCACCGGCGCCGTCCCGTGGTCGGAGCTGCCGGCCCACTACGGGGCCGGGGACGTCTTCGCGATGCCCTGCCGGACCCGGCGCGGCGGACTGGACGTGGAGGGCCTCGGCATCGTCTACCTGGAGGCCTCGGCGACCGGCCTGCCGGTGGTGGCCGGGGACTCGGGCGGGGCGCCGGACGCGGTGCTGCCGGGGGAGACCGGCTGGGTGGTCCGCGGCGGCGACCCCGCCGCCGCGGCGGACCGCATCGTCCCGCTCCTCCAGGACCCGGCCCTGCGGGCCCGCATGGGCGCGGCGGGCCGCGCCTGGGTCGAGCAGAAGTGGCGCTGGGACCTCCTGGCCGACCGCCTCCGCGAGCTCCTGTAGCCGCGGCCGGGGGCGGGCGTCCCGCAGCGGAGAGACACGGCTGACTGTCACTCAGAAACGTGGCACCCCGCGTTATGGCCGGTTCAGCCGGATCCCCCCATCATGCGCCCATGACCCCCAACCTGACGCGCCGTCAACTGGGCCTCAGCGCCCTCCGCACCGCCGCCGCCCTCGGCCTCACCCGGATCGGCCTGACCACCGCCACCGCGGCCGAGGCCCCGCCCGCCGCCCGGTACGCGCCCGCCATCGTCGTCGGCTCCGGCTACGGATCCGCCGTCGCCGCGCTCCGGCTCGGGCAGGCCGGCGTCCGGACCGTCGTCCTCGAGATGGGACGGCTGTGGGACACCCCCGGCCCCGACGGCAAGGTCTTCCCCTCCACCAGCGCCCCCGACCAGCGCTCCATGTGGTACCGCACCCGCACCGAGGCCCCCCTCGCCACCTTCCTCTGGCTGGACGTCGTCAACCGCGACATCAGCCCCTACCCCGGCGTCCTGGACCGGGTGAACTACGGCGACATGTCCGTCTACGTCGGCCGCGGCGTCGGCGGCGGCTCCCTCGTCAACGGCGGCATGTCGCCCACCCCCCGCCGCTCCTACTTCTCCGAGGTGCTGCCCCAGGTCGACGCCGACGAGATGTACGGCACCTACTACCCCCGCGCCCGCGCCATGCTCGGCGTCAACAGCATCGACCCCGACTGGTTCGAGTCCACCGAGTGGTACCGCTTCGCCCGGATCTCCCGCAAGCACGCCCAGAACACCGGCCTCAAGACCACCTTCGTGCCCAACGTCTACGACTTCGGGTACATGCAGCGCGAGGCGGCCGGCACGGCGACGAAGTCCGCGCTCGCCGGAGAGGTCATCTACGGCAACAACCACGGCAAGAAGAGCGTCGACAAGACCTACCTCGCGGCCGCCCTCGGCACCGGCAACGTCACCATCGAGACCATGCAGCGCGTGGTCGCCGTACGCCCCGACCCGGCCGGAGGCTACGTCCTCACCGTGCGGACCAGCGACGTCACCGGCAAGGTCACCCAGACCCGCGAACTCGGCTGCGCTCAACTCTTCCTCGGAGCCGGCAGCCTCGGTACCACCGAGATCCTGCTGCGCGCCCGCGAGACCGGCGCCTTGCCCGCCCTCGACGAGCGCGTCGGACGGAACTGGGGCACCAACGGCAACATCATGACCGCCCGCGCCAACCACCTCTGGGACACCGTCGGCGCCAACCAGGCCACCATGCCCGCCCTCGGCATCGACGACTGGGACAACGCCGCCAACCCGGTCTTCGCGGAGATCGCCCCGCTCCCCATGGGCATCGAGCACTGGATCTCGATGTACCTGGCCATCACCAAGAACCCGGAACGCGGCCACTTCACCTACGACGCCGCCACCGACTCGGCGCGCCTGCAGTGGAGCCGCGACCAGAACGCCCCCTCGGTGGCGGCGGCCAAGAACCTCTTCGACCGCGTCAACCTGAGGAACTTCACCATGTACCGCTACGACCTCTTCGGCGAGAACAAGGCCTTCGCCGACACCTTCACCTACCACCCGCTCGGCGGCTGCGTCCTCGGCGAGGCCACCGACGCCTACGGCCGGGTCAAGGGCTACCGGGGGCTCTACGTCACCGACGGCTCCCTCGTCCCCGGCTCGCTCGGCGTGAACCCGTTCGTGACGATCACGGCCCTCGCCGAGCGGAACATGGAGCGGATCCTGGCCGAGGACCCGCGCTGACCGGCGTCAGGACCGGCGTCAGGACCGGCGTCAGGACCGGTACAGGGCCTCGATCTCGTCCGCAAAGTCCTTCGCCACCACGTTGCGCTTGAGCTTCAGCGACGGCGTGATGTGGCCCGACTCCTCCGTGAACTGCGAGGGCAGGATGCGGAACTTGCGCACCGACTCCGCCTTGGAGACCGCCGCGTTGCCGTCGTCCACGGCCTGCTGGACGGCGGCCATCAGGTCCGCGTCCTCGCGCAGGTCCGCCGCCGTCGACCCGGCCGGCTTGCCGTTCTCCGCGGCCCACCGGCCGAGGAACTCCTCGTCGATGGTGACCAGCGCCGCCACGAACGGCTTGCCGTCGCCGACCACCATGCACTCGGCGACCAGCGCGTGGGCCCGGATCCGGTCCTCGATCACGGCGGGAGCGACGTTCTTGCCGCCCGCCGTGACGATGAGCTCCTTCTTCCGGCCGGTGATCTTCAGGTAGCCGTCCTCGTCGAGGGTGCCGACGTCACCGGTGTGGAACCAGCCGTCGGACATCGCCTCGGCGGTGGCCGCCTCGTTCTTCCAGTACTCCTTGAAGACGTGCTCGCCGTGCACCAGCACCTCGCCGTCGTCGGCGATGCGCAGCACCGAGCCCGGCAGCGGCTGGCCGACCGTGCCGATCTTCTGCTTGTCCCACGGGAGGAACGCCGTGGCCGCGCAGGTCTCCGTCAGGCCGTAGCCCTCCAGCACCGTGAAGCCGATGCCGCGGAAGAAGTGGCCGAGGCGCTCGCCCAGCGGGGCCCCACCGGAGATCGCGTACTCGCCGCGGCCGCCGAGGACGGTGTGCAGCTTGCTGTAGACCAGCTTGGAGAAGATCTTGTGCTTGAGCTTCAGGCCGAAGGACGGGCCCGAGGGCAGGTCCAGCGCCCGGCTGTACGCGATCGCCGTCTCGGCGGCCGCGTCGAAGATCTTGCCCTTGCCGTCGGCCTGCGCCTTGGCGCGCGCCGAGTTGTAGACCTTCTCGAAGACCCGCGGCACGCCCAGGATCAGGGTGGGCCGGAAGGACTGGAGCTCGTCGGTGAGGTTCTTGATGTCCGGTACGCAGCCCAGCCGGATCGGCGCCAGCACCGCCGCGACCTCCACCAGGCGGCCGAAGACGTGCGCGGCCGGGAGGAACAGCAGCACCGAGCACTCGCCCGTGCGGAACAGCGGCTTCAGCCGCTCCACGACGTTGCCGCACTCGGCGAAGAAGTTGCGGTGGGTCAGCACGCAGCCCTTGGGGCGGCCGGTGGTGCCCGAGGTGTAGACGATGGTGGCCGGGTCGTCGGCGTTCGCGAGGGAGCTGCGGGCGTCCACGTCCGCGTCCGGGACCTCGGCCCCGGCGGCCTTCAGCGCGCCGAAGGCGTCCTGCTCGATCTCCCAGACCTCGCGCAGCTCCGGCAGCCGGTCGCGCAGGGCCTCGACGTTCGCGCTGTGCCCCGGGCTCTCCACGATGGCCGCGACGGCGCCGGAGTCACCGAGGATCCACTGGATCTGCTCCGGGGAGCTGGTCTCGTACACCGGCACGGTGACCGCGCCCGCGCTCCAGATCGCGAAGTCGAACAGGACCCACTCGTAGCGGGTGCGCGAGATCAGGGCCACCCGGTCGCCGGGCTGGATGCCGGACGCGATCAGGCCCTTGGCGGCGGCCCGGACCTCGGCGAGGAACTCCGTCGCGGTCACATCGGACCACTGCCCGCCGACCTTGCGGCTCATCACGGCGGTGTCTGGGTGCTGGGCGGCGTTGCGGCGGATGAGATCCGTCAGGTTCCCGTCCGACGGGACCTCGTACAGGGCCGGAAGGCTGAACTCGCGCAAGACTGCTGCTCCTCTGGGCGCCATCGCCACCGTGTGGACCGACCGGACGTTACCCACCGGTAGTGGGTTCCCGATAGAGGGAACCGGCCAGATGTTCCGTGCGTCACATTCTGGACTTCGCCGTGCACCGCGAACGTCGCCACAGCGCTGCCGACAGTAGTCGACCCCCTCCGAGACTCGGAAGTAACCGCAGGTCCGGCCACCTGCGAGCCCCGCTCTACCCGCCGGGCGGCAGCACCCCTAGGGTGGCGGACATGGGTGCCAGCAAGAGGCGTACACGAGTCCACGTCGTCAGCGACGTCCACGGCAACACCGAAGCCCTCGCCCGGGCCGGCGAAGGCGCCGACGCCCTCGTCTGCCTCGGTGACCTGGTCCTCTTCCTGGACTACGCCGACCACTCGCGCGGCATCTTCCCCGACCTCTTCGGCGTCGAGAACGCCCACCGCATCGTGGAACTGCGCACGGCGCGCCGCTTCGCCGAAGCGCGCGAATTCGGCCGCCGCCTGTGGGACGGCCTCGACAGGGAACGGATGATCGAGGAAGCGGTGCGCCGCCAGTACGCGCAGATGTTCGCCGCCTTCCCCACCCCGACGTACGCCACCTACGGCAACGTCGACATGCCCGCCCTCTGGCACGAGTACGCGGGCCCCGGCACCACCGTCCTCGACGGACAGCGCGTGGAGATCGGCGGCCGCGTCTTCGGCTTCGTCGGCGGCGGCCTGCCGTCCCCGATGCGCACCCCGTACGAGGTCGACGAGGACGAGTACGCGGCGAAGGTCGAGGCGCTCGGCGAGGTCGACGTGCTCTGCTCGCACATCCCGCCGGAGGTCCCCGAACTCTGCTACGACACGGTCGCCCGCCGCTTCGAACGCGGCAGCACCGCCCTCCTGGCCGCCATCCGCCGCACCCGCCCGCGCTACGCCCTCTTCGGCCACGTCCACCAGCCGATGGCACGGCGCATGCGGATCGGCGGCACGGAGTGCGTGAACGTGGGCCACTTCGCGGCGACGGGCAGGCCATGGTCCCTGGAGTGGTGACCGGACCCCCGACGGCCGGGGGCGCGCAGTGTCGGCCCCCACACGCGCGGTAGCGTCTCTGATTCAGCTCGGTGATCCTGTGGCGGACGTGGTGTCCGGGATCGGTTCCCACCGTGGTGGGGAGGCATGGGCGTGGTGGTGGAATCCTGCGCCCAGCGCCGCCCCACGTGGCCGATGTCGGCTGGTGGCGGGTGTGCTGATCGTCGTCACGCTCTGGTTCCGCCGGGCTGCGCGGGGCAGCCTGGCACGGTCCGTGTGGGCGTGTCCCTCCGGACGCTTGTCCGCCGGGCCGTGAGGCCGGGCGGGGGAGGGTGCCCTGCGTCGCCTGGGCGCGGGGCGTGCCGTTCTGGGCCGGGTGGGACCGATTTTGGACCGGTCCGGCCGGCTGCTCGTGGGTGCGGTGGGCGTGATGACCGCAGCGGTTTCGAGTGCGTCGACGGTGGACCGGATGAGCAGGTGGCCGCTGGTGCGTTCCACGGCGGTCCTCGTCTGGTGGGTGAGGCCGCGTGCGGCGATCCGCATCCATGCCCCCTGGTCGCGGTCACCCTGGTAGCCGCAACCGGAGTCGGGACACACCGCCCACTTCCAGCCGTGAGCGGTCGGCCGGTCGGGGGCCTTGCGGTGCAGCAGCGGTGTGAGGCAGTTCGGGCAGTGCCTGGAGGTGTTCCGGGCGGGGACGGCGACGACGGCGATACCGGTCTCGGTGGCGAGGTGGCGTATCCGGTCGGAAATCCGTCCGCGTACGGTCTGGGACAGGCGGGTGTTCATGGTGCGGCCCATGCCACGTGCTTCCATCGACCGCAGGTCTTCCAGGTAGATGACCGTGGCTCCGGTGGCGATGGCCTGATCGACGGCCCATCGTGCGGCAGCCCGTGCCAGGGCCTCGTTGAGGTGCGAGCGTCGTTCGGAGACGTGCCGGATCTCCTCCCGCACCTGCTCGTGCCGTGCGATCAGCGCCCCGTCGACGGGTAGCTCGCGGTGGGCACGGCCGTCGATCAGCCGCTGGTACCTGCCGGCTTTGGCCTGGAGGTGCTCGCCGTGTCGGCGAAGCCGGTGCTGTTTGGCGAGCACGCCTGCGGCCCGGAACCTGCCGCCGGAGCCGAGCGCGGTGATCCGGCCGCCCTCGCGCAGCCGGACGGCTCCGGCGGACAGCAGGGTGTTGAGGCCCCAGTCCACACCGAGCGCGACCGTGTGCCCGGTGCGGCGAGTCGCGGGCACCACGTGGGTGTAGGCGAGGTCCGCCCGCACCTGGCCACGCCGCAGGCGCAGGGTGGGCAGATGCAGGACGGCACCGACCGGAACGGTGGGCGGCAGCGTGATCGGGCAGGCCACCCACGTCCAGTCCCGGTACGAGCGGGGATCGGGCCGGACGGGAGCTGTAACCGCAGTAGTGCCCGCTTCGGGTCGTCACCGCGTTCGATGGTGGCCTGCTGGCCGTCGCACGCGGACAGGAGCAGCATCGGCGCCGCCCGAGGTACGGCCTCCAGCTCGAAGACGTCCGTCGGCATCCACCCGTTGGCCTTGACGAACGCGGCGATCTGCCGGGTGCGGGACTTGATCACGCTGGAGGGCAGATCCTGCCCGCCGGGCACCGCTGCGCGCACTTGGTCCCACTCGGCCGCGGTGCGCCTGATCGGGTCGGAGGGCCACGCAGTGACGATCCCGGCCGTGAGGTCGGCCCGCCACTTCACGGAACGCAGTACGCGCCCGGCCTGCTCCTGAGCCATGCGCACGATCCGGTCGTTGACCCTCAGGCCTTCCGGGACGGTGGCACCCCAGCCGAGGCGGCGCATCGCCATCCAGGCGTGCGACGGCAGTGCGCGCCCCTGCGCGTCCCTCCCGGAGGCCAGCACGGCCATTTCGGCGGCGTTGAAGCGCCCGGCCAGCAGACCCGCAGCCATGCGTGACACCAGATCCGTGCACCAGCTCACACGCTCCGCCAGCGCGGTGGCGGTCAGGACCTCGCCGGTCTTCTGGTCCACGCCGCTGCGCAGCACGCCGCGTGCGCACGCGGTGCGGGTGGTGTCGCCCCCGGCGAGGGGCAGCCGCCGACCCATGACCTCCCCTTCCGTCGCGACGCAGTGTGGTCGTCGCATCAACGACACCCCCCGGCGGAAGGTCACGGATTCGATCCACGCATTCATGTACGGCAACAAAGATCTAATGACGGGGGGATGGACGGCCGGCGTACCGGATCACCCACTGCCGCCAGAGGGTCACCCCTGGCCACGGACGCGCAGGGAAACCGGTTAGCCTTCACGCGGCGGCCCGAAACCCCGCACACTTGTCGAAGATCCCCGGAGGAGCGACCGCGATGGCGGAACACACCAGCTCGAGCATCACGATCGACGCCTCGCCGGCCGAGGTCATGGCCGTGATCGCCGACTTCGCCCGCTACCCGGAGTGGACCGGCGAGGTGAAGGAGGCCGAGGTGCTGTCCACCGACGCCGAGGGCCGCGCCGAGAAGGTGCGGCTGCTGCTGGACGCGGGTGCGATCAAGGACGACCACACCCTGTCCTACAGCTGGAAGGGCCAGGACGAGGTCGCCTGGACCCTCCACAAGTCCCAGATGCTCCGCCAGCTCGACGGCTCCTACCGCCTCGCCCCGCTGGACGGTGGGCGCCGCACGGAGGTCACCTACCAGCTGACCGTCGACGTCAAGATCCCGATGCTCGGCATGATCAAGCGCAAGGCGGAGAAGGTCATCATCGACCGCGCCCTGGCGGGCCTGAAGAAGCGCGTGGAATCCGCCGCCTGATCGACTCCCCGCCTCACCCTTCCTCCGTTCCCCGGGGCTCCGCCCCGGACCCCGTTGCGCTCAAACGCCGCGCGGGCTTGATC
>NZ_JBHVUQ010000019.1:0-66829 GCF_042884105.1 Streptomyces sp. NPDC058157 | reverse complement strand
CCGTCCCGTTCCTTTGGGGGTTTCCCGGCAGTCCTTGTCTTTCCGGGGCGGGTCGGTCTGTCAAGGGTGGCCGAAGGCCATCGCGAAGCGACGCGACGAAGGAGCGCCCTTGACAGGCCGGCCCGAACCGGAAGGACAGTGGGACTGACGGGAAAGCCCCAACCCTTCTCTGAGACCGGCCCGCCGAGACCCGGACCTTCCCCGGCCCCGCCTGCTGTCTGAGTGCCGCTCGGCGTGGCCACCGCCCCCGGCCACCGGCCCGCAGGCAGGGAGGCGGGTGGGCAGCCACCGGCCCGCCCCGCCCCTCCCCCGGCCCCCTCAGGCCCTCTGGGCCCGGACCGCGCCCATGCTTGCCGCTATGACCAGGGCGATCGCCAGGGCGTCCAGTGGGGAGAGGGCCTGGTGGAGGATCAGGAAGCCCGCCGTGGCCGCGATGGCGGGCTCCAGGCTCATCAGGATGGCGAACGTCGGGGCCGGGAGGCGGCGGAGGGCCAGGAGTTCCAGCGTGTAGGGGAGCACCGACGAGAGCACCGCCACGCCGAGGCCCAGGGCCAGGGTGGTCGGGGCCAGGAGGGCGGAGCCCGACTGGGCCACGCCCAGGGGGAGGGAGATCACCGCCGCCACCGCCATCGCCAGGGCCAGGCCGTCCGCCTGGGGGAAGCGGCGGCCGGTGCGGGCGCTGAAGACTATGTACGCCGCCCACATCGCGCCCGCGCCCACCGCGAAGGCCGCGCCGAGCGGGTCGAGGGAGCCGAAGCCGAGGCCGCCGCCGCCGTGGGCGGAGAGCAGGGCCACGCCGGCCAGGGCCAGGCCGGCCCACAGCAGGTTCACCAGGCGGCGGGAGACCAGGACCGAGAGGGCCAGCGGGCCCAGGACCTCCAGGGTGACCGCCGGGCCCAGGGGGATGCGGTCGATGGACTGGTAGAAGAGGCCGTTCATGCCCGCCATGGCCACGCCGAAGGCGACGACCGTGCCCCAGTCGGAGCGCGTGTAGCCCCGCACCTTGGGGCGGCAGATCAGCAGGAGGACCAGCGCGGCGGCCGCCAGGCGCAGCGTGACCACGCCGGCCGCGCCCGCCCTCGGCATGATCATGACCGCGAGCGCGGCGCCGAACTGCACCGAGATCCCGGCCGCGATGACGAGTGCCACCGGGCCGAAGCGGCCGCCGAGGCCGCCCTTGAGGCGGGCGGTGGCACGGGCGGCGGGCCGGGCGGGGGGCGTGGGGGTTGCGGGGGTCGTCGCGGGGGAGGGCGAGGCTGCGGGCATTTATCCAGATTAAGGGGTGGGTAAGGGTCGTGCCTCCGTGTTCTCTCTTACATCGGGTCCCCGGCGTCCGGGGGGAGCGCCTCCGCCAGGAGTTCCGCCAGGTGGCGGGCGCGGTGGCCGGAGAGCTGGGCGATCTGGGTGCGGCAGGAGTAGCCGTCCGCCAGGACGGCGGTGCCGGGGGCGGCGGTGCGCAGGGACGGGAGCAGCTGTTCCTCCGCGCAGGCCACGGAGACGGCGTGGTGGCCGGGCTCGAAGCCGAAGTTGCCCGCGAGGCCGCAGCAGCCGCCGCTGAGCTCCCCGGTGAGGCCGGCGCGGTCGCGCAGCCGCCGGTCGGCGGTGTCGCCGAGGACGGCGTGCTGGTGGCAGTGGGTCTGGCCGGCGACGGGCCGGTCCAGGCGGGGCGGGGTCCAGTGGGGGGCGTGTTCCTCGAGGGTCTCGGCGAAGGTGCGGACCGCTGCCGCGAGGCGGTGGGCCCGGGGGTCGTCGGGGAGGAGGGCGGGGAGGTCGGTGCGCAGGGCGGCGGCGCAGCTGGGTTCCAGGACGAGGACGGGCCCGTCGGGAGGGGTGTCGCCGAGGGTGTCGAGGGTGCGGCGCAGGATCTTGCGGGCGCGGGTGAGGCGGCCGGTGGAGACGTAGGTCAGGGCGCAGCAGACGCGCCCGGCGGGGAGGGTGACGGGGAGGCCTGCGGCCGCCAGTACGCGGACGGCCGCGCGGGCGGTGTCGGGGGCGAGGTGGTCCGTGAAGGTGTCCGGCCACAACATCACCGTCGTCCCAGCCGCCCCCTCCGCCCCTCCGCCCCGCCACCAGCCGGTGAACGGGGTTCGCGTGATCTCCGGGAGGCTGCGCTCCCTGGTCAGGCCCGGCAGCGGGAGTAGTCGGCCCGCGAGGTTCGTCAGGGGTGCGGCGCGCAGGCGGGCGATCAGCCGGAGCCAGGTCGGCAGGCCGCCCAGGAGGTAGTGGGACAGGGGGCGGGGGCGGCCCCGCCAGTGGTGGTGGAGGAACTCCGACTTGTACGCGGCCATGTCGACACCGACCGGGCAGTCGCTGCGGCAGCCCTTGCAGCCCAGGCAGAGGTCGAGGGCTTCGGCCACCTCCCGCGAGCGCCACCCGTCGCGGACGATCTCCCCCGCGAGCATCTCGTGGAGGAGCCGGGCCCGGCCGCGCGTGGAGTGCCGTTCCTCTCCCGTGGCCCGGTAGGAGGGGCACATCACCGCCGGGCCGCCGGTCTCCCCGGTGCGGCATTTCGCCACGCCGACGCAGCGGGCGACCTCGTTCGCGAAGGGGGTCGGGGGCAGGACCTCGAAGCGGAGGTTCTCGTCCAGGCGGGCCGGGCGGACGAGGATGCCGGGGTTCATGCCGCCGGCCGGGTCCCAGAGGTCCTTGTAGGCGCGGAAGAGTGCCATCACCTCCGGGGGGTACATGCGCGGCAGCAGCTCCGCGCGGGCCTGGCCGTCGCCGTGCTCGCCCGACAGGGAGCCGCCGTGGGCGGCGACCAGGTCGGCGAGGTCGCCGGAGAAGGAGCGGTAGCGGGACACGCCCGCGGCGGAGGCCAGGTCGAAGTCGATGCGGACGTGGACGCAGCCTTCGCCGAAGTGCCCGTACGGGGTCCCGCGCAGCCCGTGCCGGGCCAGCAGGGCGCGGAACTCGCGCAGGTAGGCGCCGAGCCGGGCCGGGGGGACGGCGCAGTCCTCCCAGCCGGGCCAGGCCATCCCCCCGTCGGGCATCCGGGTCGCCGTGCCGGCGGCGTCCTCGCGGATCCGCCACAGCGCCCGCTGCGCCGCCGGGTCCGCGACGACCACCGCGTCGAGGGCGTCGGCGGCCCGGACGAGGCTGCGCGCGGCCCCCTCGTCCCGGGTCTCCACGAACAGCCAGGCCCCGCCCCGGGGCAGTCCGGCGGCGTCCCGCACGAGGTCCTGGGCCATGCCCTCCACCGTCAGCGGCCCGTACGCGAGGAGCCCGGCGGCGGCGTCGGCGGCGGCGCTCTCGTCGGGGTAGCCGAGGACGGCGAGGGCGGGCGCGGGCGGGAGTTCCACGAGGCGCACCACGGCCTCGGTGACCACCCCGAGCGTGCCCTCGCTGCCGCAGAAGGCCCGGGCGAGCCGTACGCCGCGTTCGGGGAGGAGGGCGTCGAGGCCGCCGTAGCCGGAGATGCGGCGGGAGAAGCCGCCGGCCATGCCCGTGCGCAGCGCGGCCAGGTTCCCGGCGACCAGCTCCCGCAGTCCGGCGGGGGCGCCGGACCAGCCCTCCGCGAGCCGGTACTCGGCGCCGCCGTACGCGGTCACCGCCAGCTCGGTGACGTTGTCGGCGGTGGTCCCCCAGGCGACGGAGTGGGCTCCGCAGGCGTTGTTTCCGATCATTCCGCCGAGGGTGCAGCGGGAGTGCGTGGACGGGTCCGGGCCGAAGGTCAGGCCGTGCGGGCGGGCGGCGTCCCGGAGGCGGTCGAGGACGAGTCCGGGCTGGACGACGGCGGTGCGGGTGTCCGGGTCCAGGGACACGAGGGCGTTCATGTGCCGGGTGAGGTCGAGGACCACGCCCGTCCCGGTGGCCTGGCCGGCGATGGAGGTGCCGCCGCCGCGCGGGACGACGGGGACGCCGACGTCGGCGCACACCCGCAGGGCCGTCGCCACGTCCTCGGCGTCGCGCGGGGCGACGACGCCGACGGGCACGCGCCGGTAGTTGGAGGCGTCCATGGTCACCAGGGCCCGGGCGGCGGCCCCGAAATCCACCTCCCCGCGCAGCTCGGCCCGCAATGTCCGTTCGAGTTCCCCAGGAGACGTCACGGGCCACATCTACCCATCAGCCGCACATCACCCTCCGTCGTCTCACCGGGTGGACGCGCTTCCGACGGCCGGTCCGGGACCCGATACGCTCCGCACGTGGCTGAGATCCAGATTCCCGCTGACATCAAGCCCGCCGACGGTCGCTTCGGCGCGGGCCCCTCCAAGGTGCGGACCGAGGCGCTGGACGCCCTCGCCGCCACCGGTAACTCCCTGCTCGGTACCTCCCACCGCCAGGCCCCGGTCAAGAACCTGGTCGGATCGGTGCGCCAGGGCCTCCGGGACCTCTTCTCCCTCCCCGAGGGCTACGAGGTGATCCTGGGCAACGGCGGCTCCACCGCCTTCTGGGACATCGCGACCGCCGGTCTCATCGAGCGGAAGTCCCAGCACCTGACCTTCGGCGAGTTCTCGTCCAAGTTCGCCAAGGCCGCGAAGCTCGCGCCGTGGCTGGACGAGCCGTCCGTCATCTCCTCCGAGCCGGGCACGCACCCCGAGCCGGTGGCGGAGGCGGGCGTGGACGTGTACGCGTACACGCACAACGAGACCTCGACGGGTGTGGCGGCGCCGATCAAGCGCGTCGCGGGCGCCGACGCCGGTTCGCTCGTCCTGGTGGACGCGACCTCGGGTGCGGGCGGTCTGCCCGTGGACATCACCGAGACCGACGTCTACTACTTCGCCCCGCAGAAGTCCTTCGCCTCGGACGGCGGCCTGTGGCTGGCCGCGTTCTCCCCGGCCGCCCTGGAGCGGGCCGCGCGCGTGCACGCGTCGGGCCGGCACATCCCGGAGTTCTTCTCGCTGCCGACGGCGATCGACAACTCGCTGAAGAACCAGACGTACAACACCCCGGCGCTGGCCACCCTCTTCCTGCTGGACCAGCAGCTGGAGTGGATGAACGGCCAGGGCGGCCTGGAGTTCACCACCTCCCGCACGGCGGCCAGCGCGGCCCACCTGTACGGCTGGGCGGAGGCGTCGAAGTACGCGAGCCCGTTCGTGCAGGACGCCGGCAAGCGCTCGGCGGTCATCGGCACGATCGACTTCGACGACGCGATCGACGCGGCGGCGGTGGCGAAGGTGCTGCGCGCCAACGGCATCGTGGACACCGAGCCGTACCGCAAGCTCGGCCGCAACCAGCTGCGCATCGCGATGTTCCCGGCGATCGACCCGGCGGACGTGCAGGCGCTGACGGGCTGCATCGACTACGTGATCGAGCGCCTCTGATCCTGCCGGCACCCGCCCGCTGACACACGGGGAGCCCCCTGCGCCGCCGAGGCGCCGGGGGCTCCTCGCGTTCCACCGCCCTGCGGTGCGCCGGGACCTTGGTCCCAAAAATCGGGGCAAAGAGCACGCAAACGGACCACCCTCGACACCCCCGCCGCCTGCGCGTTCTCCGCCCGGGACCTTCGGCAGGGGGTCCCCCGGCCGCCCGGCGCGGCCGCAACCGAGCGGATGGAATGTCCCTCATGTCTGGTGTGCCGGGAAAAACCCGGCCGTCCGTTCAGGAGGAGATCCCATGCGCAAGGCCCGCACCGTACGCACCCTCTCGTCGATAGCCCTCGCCTCGGCGCTGGCCGTCGGTGGCGGCGCCGCCACCACCGCCTTCGCCGCCGACGCCCCGTCCCCCTCCCCCTCCGCGACCACCCCCGCCGCCAAGGCGTCCGTGACGGTCCCGAGCTCGCCCGTGAAGCCCGGCGACGCGGTCAGCGTCACCGTGACCGCCCCCGCCGGGTCGAAGGACCTGGCCGTGTCCTCCGCCGCGCTCGGCGCCGTCACGCTCTCCCCCGGCAAGGACGCCGGCACCTGGACCGGCACCGCCACCGTCGGACACGTCAAGGACGGCGGCTACGGCGTCGCCCTCACCGGCACCGGCCCCGACGGCGCCAAGCTCCAGGCCACCGCCCAGCTGACCGTCAAGGCCGGCTCCCCCAAGCCCAAGCCGACCCCCGCGCCGTCCACCCTCCAGCTGTCCGCCGACTTCGGCCGGCCCGGCGACAAGGTCGTCGTCACCGTGAAGACCTCCGAGAAGGAGGCGTACGTGAAGTCCGCCGCCTTCACCGGCGGCCGCGTCGACCTCAAGGGCGACGGCAAGGGCACCTTCACCGGCACCGCGACCGTCGCCCAGGACGTGAAGACCGGCTCCTACGGCATCGAGGCCTTCGCGGGCGGCAAGAAGTTCGACACCGTGAGGTTCTCCGTCGAGGCCAAGGCCACCCCCGGCACCAAGCCCCTCAAGCCGCTGACCCCCGGCGAGCACAAGACGCCCAAGGGCTCCGTCAACACCGGCCAGGCCCCCGCCGATGCGTGAGTGCGCCCCCACCCGCCGCCGGGGCGGCCGCGCACACCGCGCCGCCGCCCTGGCGGGGGCCGCGGCCCTCGCCGCCGCCCTCGTCTCGGGCTGCTCCGCCGGCGACGACGCCTACCGGAACAAGGCCGCCGACGCCGCCGGCAACGCCGCCGCCGTCTCCGCCCTCCCGGCGTCCGTCCCCGACCGGGTCGCCGTCCCCTCCCTGCACATCGACGCCCCCCTCGACGCCGTCGGCCTCGACCCCCAAGGCGTCATGCGCGAACCCGACTTCGCCACACCCCAGGACGCCGCCTGGTACCAGGAGGGCCCCACCCCCGGCGAACCCGGCGCCGCCGCGATCGTCGGCCACATGGACACCCCCCAGGCCCCCCAGGCCGTCTTCTTCCGCCTCAAGGACATCGCCGAGGGCGGGGAGATCGACGTCCACCGCACCGACGGCACCACCGCCGTCTTCAGCGTCGACGCCGTCGACACCTTCAAGAAGGACGCCTTCCCCACCTCGAAGGTCTACGGCGACACCCACGGCAGGGCCGAACTCCGCCTGATCACCTGCGGCGGAAACCTCACCGCCGACCGCCACTGGGACTCCAACGTCGTCGTGTTCGCCCACCTCACGGGCAAGAGCTAGTCGCCCACGCGATACCTTCACAGCTGTACGTGGAGGCAGCACAGCGTGTGGAGGCAGCGGCGTGAACGTGCGAGTGACGGCGGCACCGAGCGGCATGGACCCCTTCAGCACCGCCCGGCTGCGGCGCACGGTGCTGGACGCGTGGGCCGCCGGGCCCGCCCGGTTCCGTGAGGACGCCAACGCCGAGGAGGACCTGGCGCTCGGCGGCTACCGCGACCGGCTCGCCGTCGAGCTGGCGCAGAACGCCTCCGACGCGGCCGCCCGCGGCCGCGTCCCCGGCCGGCTGCGGCTCACCCTGCACCCCGCCGCCCCCGGCGAAGGCGGCCACGGCGTGCTGGCCGTCGCCAACACCGGTGCCCCGCTGGACGCGACGGGCGTCGAGTCGCTGAGCACCCTGCGCGCCTCCGCCAAGCGCGAGGGCGCCTCCGCCGCCGACACCGTCGGCCGGTTCGGCGTCGGCTTCGCCGCCGTCCTCGCCGTCTCCGACGAGCCCGCCGTCCTCGGCCGGCACGGCGGCGTGCGCTGGTCCCTCGCCGAAGCCCGCGAAATGGCCCGCGAGGCCGCCCACTTCAGCCCCGGCCTCGGTGACGAACTGCGCCGCCGCGACGGCCACGTCCCGCTGCTGCGCCTGCCGCTGCCCGCCGAGGGCACCGCCCCCGACGGCTACGACACCGTCGTCGTCCTCCCGCTGCGCGACGCGGCCGCCGCCGACCTCGCCGAACGCCTCCTGCACGGGGTCGACGACGCCCTCCTGCTCACCCTCCCCGGGCTGACCGAGGTCGTCGTCGACACCCCCGCCGGCGGCACCCGCACCCTCTACCGGCACACCGACGGCCCCTACACCGTCATCGAGGACTCCGCCTCCGGCACCCACCGCTGGCGCACCGCCCGCGCCAGCGGCCCCATCGAGCGCGCACTCCTCGCCGACCGGCCCGTGGAGGAACGGCTGCGCCCCGCCTGGTCCGTCACCTGGGCCGTCCCCGTCGACCCCGACGGCGCCCCCGAACGCCCCCGCACCGCACCCGTCGTCCACGCCCCCACCCCCACCGACGAACCCCTCGGCATCCCGGCCCTGCTCATCGCCTCCCTGCCGATGGACACCTCCCGCCGCCACCACGCGCCCGGCCCGCTGGCCGACTTCCTCGTGGAGCGCGCCGCCGACGCCTACGCCGAACTCCTCGCCGCCTGGGACCCGGTGACCCCCGCCCTGGTGGACCTCGTCCCCGGCCCGCTCGGCAAGGGCGAGCTCGACGGCGCCCTGCGCGCCGCCGTCCTCCAGCGCCTCCCCCGCACCGGCTTCCTCGCCCCGGCCGCCCCGTCCGAGGAGCTCTCCCGGCTGCGCCCCTTCGAGGCCGAGGTGGTCGAGGGCGCCGGAGCCGACACCGTACGGGTCCTCGCCGAGGTCCTCCCGACCCTGCTGCCCGCCGGGCTGGAGCGGCGGCCCGAGCTGCGCACCCTGGGCGTGGGCCGGCTCCCGCTCGGCGACGCCATCGAGCGGATCGCCGGCATCGAACGCACCCCGCAGTGGTGGCACAGCCTCTACGACACCCTCGCCGGGGTCGACCCCGACCGGCTGTCCGGCCTGCCCGTGCCCCTCGCCGACGGCCGCACCGCCATCGGCCCGCGCCACATCCTGCTGCCCGGCGCGGACACCCCCGCCGACCTGGCCCGCCTCGGGCTCAAGGTGGCCCACCCGGACGCCGCGCACCCGCTGCTGGAGAAGCTCGGCGCCCTGCCCGCCACCGCCCGCGCCGTCCTGACCACCCCGCAGATCCGGGCCGCCGTGGCCGGCTCGCTCGACGCGGGCGAGATCTGGGACGAGGACTCCGACGCCCCCGACGCCGACGAGCTCGCCGAGATCGTCCTGACGCTGGTCCGCGACGCCGGCCTGGCCCCCGGCGACGAACCGTGGCTGGGCGCCCTGGCCCTGCCCGACGAGGACGGCGAACCGACCCCGGCCGGGGAACTCCTCCTCGCCGGCAGCCCGCTCGCCTCCGTCGTCCGCGAGGACGAGATCGCCTACCTGGACCCCGAACTCGCCGCCCGCTGGGACGCCGACACCCTGGCCGCCTGCGGGGTGCTGACCACCTTCCAGCTGGTCCGCGCCACCGACGTGGTCCTCGACCCGGACGAGCTGGAACCCCGCGACGGCGACTACGCCGAGCCCGACGACGCCGGGCTGCTCGACGCCGTCGACGTGTGGTGCGAGGACATCCTCGACCAGTTCCCCGACTCCCCCGTACCGCCCGTCGCCACCGAGCTGATCGCCGTGCGCGACCTCGACCTCGTCGACGACGACCGCTGGCCCCAGGCCCTGGCGATGCTCGCCCAGCCCCCGCTGCGCGACGCCCTCACCCAGCCGGTGCGGGTCCTGCTGCCCGACGGCACCACGCAGTCGGTGCGCCCCTACACCGCCTGGTGGCTGCGCGACCACCCCGTGCTCGACGGCCGCCGCCCCGCGGGGCTGCGCGCGGCGGGCGGCGACCCGCTGCTGGCGGGCCTGTACACCCCGGCGGACGCGACGGGCTTCGAGGACGAGCAGGTGCTGCGCGCGCTGGGCGTACGCACGACGGTGGCCGCCCTCCTCGACGAGCCCGGCGGCGCGGCCGAGCTGCTGGGCCGGCTCGCCGACCCGGACCGCGAGGTGTCGGGCCGGCAGCTGCACGGGCTGTACGGGGCGCTGGCCGACCTGGACCCGGAGCAGGTGACGCTCCCGGACGAGCTGCGGGCGGTGGTGGACGGGGAGGTGGTCGTGGTGGACGCGGCCGAGGCGGTCGTCTGCGACGCCCCCGACCTGCTCCCCCTGACGGAGGGCCTCCCCCTCCTGCCCGTCTCCCCCTCCCGGGCGGCGGAGCTGGCGGAGCTGTTCCAGGTGCGGCGGCTGTCGGAGAGCGTCCCGGCGGAGGTGACCACGCCGGGCGAGGAGCACGAGGTCCCGGACGCGGTACGGGTCCTGCTGGGCCCGGCCGCCCCGACGGCGTACGTGGAGCACGAGGAGCTGGTGGCGGGCGGCACGGAGCTGGACTGGCGCCTGACCCCGGACGGCGTGCTGCACGCGGCCACCCTGGAGGGCGTGGCGGCCGGCCTGGCCTGGGCGGCGTCCCAGTGGCCCCGCCGCTTCGAGGTCGCGGCCCTCCTGGAGGACCCGTCCCGCACGGCGGAGCTCGCGCGGGACCGGTGGTTCGACTAGACGGGCTCGATGCGGATGCGGTGGCCTGCCAGGAGCTTCCGCAGATCGTCGGTGTCCGAGGTGAGCACGGAGACGTCCGTCCGGGGTTGCGCGAAGCGCAGCGCCACGGCCGCGAGGACCGCGTCGATGGCGTACTTGTGACCGTGCAGCCCAGCATGGGTCAGCAGGTCACGCGCCTCGGTGAAGATGCGGTCGTCGGTGTGCACGACCTCGATGCGCGACAGGGTCCAGTCCCAGGCCTTGCCCTGTCTGGCGGACCGGGGGTCCCATGCCTCGAGAACGGTGAGTGCCGAGGTGACGACATGGATCCCGTTCCGCGAGGCGGCCCGCACGAAAAGGGCGACCGTCTCGTCCCCACGCGACGCCTTGGACAGGGCCTCGCAGTCGAACACGAAGACGCGGCGGCGCGTGGGGAGCGTACGCGGGGGTCGCGGGGTCATGCGGCACGCTCCTGCAGGGGTTCCGCCGCGACCTCCTCTTCTTCCTGTTCCTGGGGTCTGGCGTACTCCCCGACACGCGTGGCGTCATGCCAGGCGTCCATCTCCGTGATGCGGTCGAGAACCGCTTCGTAGGCCTCCTCGGAGTAGGGGCCGAATTCCTCCTCGAGCATCGTCGACAGCTCCGCGAGCTTCTGCATCGCGATCCGCTCCTCGACGGCTTCGGTCACGTAGGCGGAGACGCCACGCGCGTCCACCCGCTCCTTGATGTACTCCAGGACCTCTTCGGGCAAGGTGATGGTCACCTTCTTGGTTGCCATACTCCGAGTATCACCAGCCCGGGCCGCGCCTGTCATCACCCGGAAGGGTGCACCTCCAGACGCCGGCCGGGCCCCGCCCGGCCGGCGTCTGGAGCAGCGGGGCCTACGCCGCCGCGGCCAGCTCGCGCTGCGGGGCCGCCGGGACGAACGTGAGGCCGTGGCGGCCGACGCGCAGGCGGAGGTTGCCGACGCGGCGCAGGATCAGGCCCACGGCCACCGCGGCCGCCAGCGAGACCAGGCCGCCCGCGGCCATGCCGAGCCGGGCCCCGTAGGTGTCGGTGATCCAGCCGACCAGCGGGGCGCCGACGGGGGTGCCGCCGGTGAAGACCATCATGTAGAGGGCCATCACCCGGCCCCGCATCTCGGGGTCGGTGGCCATCTGGACGCTGGAGTTCGCCACGACGTTGACCGTCAGCCCGAACATCCCGACCGGCACGAGCAGCGCCGCGAACAGCCAGAAGCCGGGTGCGAAGGCCGTCACCAGCAGGAGGACGGAGAACAGCACCGCCGCCGTCACCAGCAGCCGCAGCCGGGTGTTGCCGCGGCGGGCGGCGAGCAGGGCGCCGGCCAGGGAACCGGCCGCGATCAGGGTGTTGAACACGCCGTAGGTGCCCGCGTCCCCGTGGAAGACGTCGTCGACGAAGGCCGACAGCCAGATCGGGAAGTTGAACCCGAAGGTGCCGATGAAGCCGACCAGGACGATCGGCCAGACCAGCTCGGGCCGGCCGGCGACGTAGCGCAGGCCCTCCCGCAGCTGTCCCTTGGCGCGCGGCCGCGGCTCGACCACGTACAGCTCGCGGGTGCGCATCATCAGCAGCGCGGCGATCGGCGCCGCGAAGGACAGCCCGTTCAGCAGGAAGGCCCAGCCGGAGCCGACGGCGGTGATGAGCACGCCGGCGATCGCCGGGCCGACCAGCCGCGCGGACTGGAAGTTCGCGGAGTTCAGGCTGACCGCGTTGGCGACCTGCGCGGGGCCGACCATCTCGGAGACGAAGGTCTGCCGGGCCGGGTTGTCCACGACCGTGACCAGGCCGAGCAGGAACGCGGCGAGGTACACGTGCCACACCTGGACGTTCCCGGCCAGGGTGAGGGCGGCGAGCGCGACGCCGGTCAGGCCCATCGCGGTCTGGGTGGCGATCAGCAGCGGCCGCTTGGGGAGCCGGTCCGCGAGGACGCCTCCGTAGAGGCCGAACAGCAGCATCGGCAGGAACTGCAGGGCGATGGTCACGCCCACGGCGGACGCGGAGCCGGTCAGGGAGAGGACCAGCCAGTCCTGCGCGATGCGCTGCATCCAGGTGCCCGTGTTCGACACGACCTGGCCTGCGGCGAAGAGCCGGTAGTTCCGGATCCTCAGTGAGCTGAACATGGAGTTCGAGCGGGTGCCCGGTCCTCTGTTCCCGCTCGGGGTCTGGGGGGTGGGTAGGTGGCCGGGTGCGGAGTTCCCTCCGGTTCCCGTACTCAAAAGCGTTCGCCTCCTGGCGTCGTTCCTATAGGTGCGCGAGCTTCTCCAGGACGGGGGCGGCGGCGCGGAGCTTGGCCCATTCGTCCTCGGTGAGCTCTGCGGCGAGCCCGGCCAGGAAGGCGTTGCGCTTGCGGCGGCTCTCTTCGAGCATCGCCTCGGCCACCTCCGTCTGGCTGACCACCTTCTGGCGGCGGTCGTCGGGGTGCGGTTCCAGCCTGACCAGTCCCTTGGCCTCCAGCAACGCGACGATGCGGGTCATCGACGGCGGCTGGACGTGCTCCTTGCGGGCGAGCTCACCGGGGGTGGCCTGGCCGCAGCGGGCGAGGGTGCCGAGGACCGACATCTCGGTCGGGCTCAGCGATTCGTCGACGCGCTGGTGCTTCAGGCGCCGGCCCAGCCGCATCACGGCGGAGCGCAGGTCGTTCACGGCGGCAGCGTCGTCGCCATGGGAGAGGTCTGGCATGTACTTAGAATAACTCATTACTCTGGCTAACGAACGCAGGGGTGGGGTGGGGTGGGATCCGGCCGGATCACTCGTACGGGTGAGTCGGGCGTGGAAAGGGGCGCATGCGCGCACCCCGTGGCCCGACCCTTTCGGCATGGGGACACATGTGCTGAGCATGCGCATAGACGGGGAGCTGCTGGAGCGGCTGAGGCACCACGCCGCCAAACGCGGAATGAGCGTCCAGGACTATGTCGTCCGGACGCTCATTCGCGATGACTTCGACGAGCGGTTCAAGGCCGCCGTCGACGAGACGGAGAAGTTCTACGGGCTTACGTGAGGCCGAGCGCCGGCATCGCGTAGTAGAAGACGAAGACCGCCGAGACGGCGTACATCGCGGCCGGGACGTCGCGGCCCCGGCCGGTCGCCAGGCGCAGCACGCAGAAGCTCACGAAGCCGATGCCGATGCCGTTGGTGATCGAGTAGGTGAACGGCATCATCACCATGGCCATGAAGGCCGGGACGGCGATGGTGAAGTCGCTCCAGTCGATGTCCCGGACCGAACCGGCCAGGATCAGGAAGCCGACCGCGACGAGGGCGGGGGTGGCGGCCTGCGAGGGGACCATCGTGGCGAGCGGGGTCAGGAACAGCGAGACCGTGAACAGGCCGCCGGTGACCACGTTGGCCAGGCCCGTACGGGCGCCCTCGCCGACGCCCGCCGTGGACTCCACGAAGCAGGTGGTGGCGGAGGACGAGGTGGCGCCGCCGGAGGCGACGGCCAGGCCGTCGATCAGCAGGACCCGGTTGATGCCGGGGAAGGTGCCGTCGGGCCTGGTCAGCTTGGCCTCGTCGCCGACGCCGAGGATGGTGCCCATCGCGTCGAAGAAGCAGGACAGCAGGACGGTGAAGACGAACAGGACGCCGGTCAGCACGCCGACCTTGTCGAAGCCGCCGAAGAGGCTGACCTGGCCGACCAGCCCGAAGTCGGGGGCGGCCACCGGGTTGCCCGGCCACTGCGGGACGGTCAGGCCCCAGGCGAGGTCCGGCAGGTCGGCGACCAGCTGCACCGCGACCGCGACGACGGTCATGGCGACGATGGAGATCAGGATGGCGCCCGGGGTCTTGCGGATCATCAGCGCGATGGTGAGCAGCACGCCGACGACGAAGATCAGGACGGGCCAGCCGTGCAGGTGGCCGTTGCCGCCGAGCTGGAGCGGGACCGTGGTGTGGGCGGCGTCCGGGATGCGGGTGACGAACCCGGAGTCGACCAGGCCGATCAGCATGATGAACAGGCCGATGCCGATCGCGATGCCCTTGCGCAGGCCGAGCGGGACGGCGTTCATGACCCGCTCGCGCAGTCCGGTGGCGACCAGCAGCATCACGACGAAGCCGGCCAGGACCACCATGCCCATGGCGTCGGGCCAGCTCATGCGCGGGGCGAGCTGGAGGGCGACGACGGTGTTCACGCCGAGGCCGGCGGCCAGGGCGATCGGGACGTTGCCGATGACACCCATGAGGAGGGTGGAGAAGGCGGCCGTCAGGACGGTGGCGGTGACCAGCTGGCCGCCGTCGAGCTGGTGCCCGTACATGTCCTTGGCGCTGCCGAGGATGATCGGGTTCAGCACGATGATGTAGGCCATCGCGAAGAAGGTCGCGAAGCCGCCCCGGACCTCGCGGGCCACGGTCGAACCGCGTTCCGAGATCTTGAAGAAGCGGTCCAGGCCGCTGGTGGGGGCCGCGGCGGGTGCCGAGGTGCTCATGCGGTCCTCAAACTGAGTCGAATTGGTGATTCCTACGAAGCAATCCGGCCGTAGGCAAACCGTTTCAGTATGAACACATGAACGGATGCCAGTCCATCTGCGCGCGTAGACCCGGAATTCGGCCACCTAGACTGGACCGCATGGCGAAGTGGACCCCTACGCACGAGGCGCCCGAACCCCTGGAGGGGCCGGTTGTCGCCACCATCACCGGCGGCACGATCCTCTGGTTCGCCCTGTTCGTCGTCCAGCTGCCCTTCTACGGCTGGTTCGCGGACCAGAAGCTGCTGTGGTGGCTGTGGACCTGCGCGGCCGGCGGCGCACTCGGCCTGATCGGCATCTGGTACGTCCGCGGCCGCGACGCCGCGATCAAGCGCCACGCCGCCGAGCAGGCAGCCGGGGCCGAGGGAGCGGACCAGGCCGGCCCGGCGCAGCAGACGGGCGGCGGGGCCTAGCGGGCCCAGCCCGTCCTGTCCGGGCCCGACCCGGGGAGGATTCCCGTCATCCTGAGGTCGGATCTTCCCGCCTCTCGGCGGGTGGCGGGGCGGAACGCCCCTTACCGTCGAAAACATGACCCAGTCGGCGAGGATCGACCATGACGGGCCCGAGCGGCCCGGCGCCGCCATCGACGCGGGAGCCGAGCTGGACCCCGTCCACCCGGTGAAACCCCCCGCCCCCCGCTTCAAGCCGGGCGGACTGACCACCGCCGAGGTCGCCGAACGCGTCGCGCGCGGCGACGTCAACGACGTCCCGCTGCGCTCCTCGCGCTCCACCGCCGACATCGTCCGCGCCAACGTCTTCACCCGCTTCAACGCCATCATCGGCGTCCTGTGGGTGATCATGCTGTTCGTCGCGCCGATCCAGGACAGCCTCTTCGGCTTCGTGATCGTCGCCAACACCGGCATCGGCATCATCCAGGAACTACGCGCCAAGAAGACCCTCGACGGGCTCGCCGTCATCGGCGAGGCCAAACCGAGCGTGCGCCGCGACGGCACCACCGCCGAGATCTCCACCTCCGAGATCGTCCTGTCCGACGTCATCGAGCTCGGCCCCGGCGACAAGGTCGTCGTCGACGGGGTCGTCGGCGAGGCCGACGGCCTGGAGATCGACGAGTCCCTCCTGACCGGCGAGGCCGACCCCGTCCTGAAGAAGCCCGGCGACCAGGTCATGTCCGGCTCCTTCGTCGTCGCCGGCGGCGGCGCCTTCACCGCCACCAAGGTCGGCCGCGAGGCCTACGCCGCCCAGCTCGCCGAAGAGGCCTCCCGCTTCACCCTCGTCCACTCCGAGCTGCGCACCGGCATCTCCACCATCCTCAAGTACGTCACCTGGATGATGATCCCGACCTCGATCGGCCTGATCATCAGCCAGCTCGTCGTCAAGGACGACAACCTCAAGGACGCGATCGCCCGCACTGTCGGCGGCATCGTCCCGATGATCCCGGAAGGGCTCGTCCTCCTCACCTCCGTCGCCTTCGCCGTCGGCGTGATCCGGCTCGGGCGCAAGCAGTGCCTGGTCCAGGAGCTGCCCGCCATCGAGGGCCTCGCCCGCGTGGACGTCGTCTGCCTCGACAAGACCGGCACCCTCACCGAGGGCGGCATGGACGTCACCGAGCTGCGCCCGCTCGGCGGCGCGGAGCCGGAGTACGTCAAGAAGGTGCTCGGCGCCCTCGGCGAATCCGACCCGCGCCCCAACGCCAGCCTCCAGGCCATCATCGACGCCTACCCCGACAGCGCCGAGTGGCGCTGCACGGAGTCCCTGCCCTTCTCCTCCGCCCGCAAGTACAGCGGCGCCAGCTTCAGCGAGGGCGACGGCGAGAACAACACCTGGCTGCTCGGCGCCCCCGACGTGCTCCTGCCCAGCGGCGACCCGGCCCTGGAGGAGATCGACGGTCTCAACGAACAGGGGCTGCGGGTCCTGCTGCTGGCCCGCTCGGCCCGTGAGCTCGACGATCCGGCCGTCGCCAGCGGGGTCAGGCCGACCGCCCTCGTCGTCCTCGAACAGCGGCTGCGGCCGGACGCCGCCGACACCCTGCGCTACTTCGACGAGCAGGACGTCAAGGCGAAGGTCATCTCCGGCGACAACGCCGTCTCGGTCGGCGCGGTCGCCGGGAAGCTGGGCCTGCCCGGCGCCGCCGACACCGTCGACGCCCGGCACCTGCCCGCCGAACGGGACGCGATGGCCGAGGTCCTCGACGGCAACGCCGTCTTCGGCCGGGTCACCCCGCAGCAGAAGCGGGACATGGTCGGCGCCCTCCAGTCCCGCGGGCACACCGTCGCCATGACCGGCGACGGGGTCAACGACGTCCTCGCCCTCAAGGACGCCGACATCGGCGTCTCGATGGGCTCGGGCTCCGAGGCCACCCGCGCGGTCGCGCAGATCGTCCTCCTCAACAACAGCTTCTCCACCCTGCCGTCGGTGGTCGCCGAGGGCAGGCGGGTCATCGGCAACATCACGCGCGTGGCGACCCTGTTCCTCGTCAAGACGGTCTACTCGGTGCTTCTGGCTATCCTGGTCGTCTGCTCCCAGGTCGAGTACCCCTTCCTCCCCCGCCACCTCACCCTGCTGTCCACCCTCACCATCGGCGTCCCCGCCTTCTTCCTGGCCCTGGCGCCGAACAAGGAACGGGCCCGGCCCCACTTCGTGAGGCGGGTCATGCGCTACGCCGTCCCCGGCGGGGCGGTCGCGGCGGCGGCCACCTTCACCTCGTACCTGATCGCGCGCCACCACTACTCCGGCCCGGACTCCCTGACGGCGGAGACCAGCGCGGCCACGCTGACGCTTTTCCTGACCTCGCTGTGGGTCCTGGCGATCATCGCCCGGCCGTACACGTGGTGGCGGGTGGCACTGGTGGCGGCGATGGGGGCGGCGTTCCTCGTCGTCCTGGTCGTCCCCTGGCTGCAGCACTTCTTCCAGCTGAAGCTGGAGGGGATCACGATGCCGTGGATCGCCGTCGCGATCGCGGCCGCGGCGTCCGCCCTCATCGAAGCCGCCTTCCGCTGGGTCGACCACCGCTTCCCGGCGTAGGCCGGCCCCGCGCGGCGGCTATCGTCGGAGTCATGAGGCTTTTCGCCGCCGTGCTGCCCAGCGCCGACGCCACCGCCGAGCTGCGCGAGGCCGTGGCGGCCGCGCCGGACGGCACGGACCTCCGCTGGACCGGCGAAGCCGGGTGGCACTTCACGCTCGCCTTCATGGGCGAGGTCGACGACGCCCGGCTCCCCGAACTGCGCACCCGCCTGGGGCGGGCGGCAGCCCACACCGCCCCCTTCCGGCTCCGCCTCCACGGCTCCGGACACTTCGGCCGCCGCGCCCTGTGGGTCGGCGCCGCCGGCGGGCTCGACGCGTTGCGGCTGCTCGCCGAGCGGGCCGACGCCGCGGCCCGGCGGTCCGGGATCCCGATGGAGCAGCACCGCCGCTACACCCCGCACCTCACCCTCGCGCGCGCCCGCCACGACGGCGCCGACCTGCGGCCCTGCCTGGACGCCCTCGCCGGGTTCGAGGGCACGCCCTGGCAGGTCGACACCCTCAGCCTCGTCCGCAGCAACCTGCCCGTCTCCGGCGTCGCCGGGGAGCAGCCGCGCTACGAGGTTGTCGGTGCCTGGCCCCTGACCGGCCATTAGCACTATTCGGGCACTCGTGCAGGGTTTTAGGAAAAGGTTTCACATCCGGAGGCAAAGGATCCGCTGAACCCTTGCCGTGCCGACGGCGGCCCGATGTGATGCGCGAGTCCTGTCGCTGAACCGGACGCACCGCGCTCCCCCGCGCGGGCCGGGGGACGGCCGGGGGCGCGGCCGACCGGAGTCAGCAGTACGCCCGAACAACGAGGTCGAACCACACCGTGCGTCAGATATCGCCCGTCGCCACCCTCTTCGCCGTCGCGGTCCTTCCGCTCGCGCTCACCGGCTGCTCCCTCATCCCCAAGGAGGCCGCCAAGGCCGCCGTCAAGGCCGCCGCCCCCTCGGCCCCCACGGGGGCGCCGGCCACCGACGGACCCAACAAGGGCCTCCTGACGGGCGTGCAGCTCAAGGCCGCGCTCGCCCCCGCCTCCTTCTTCCCGTCCGGCTACACCGCCGACCCCTCGGACGCCCGCGACAGCGGCCCCACCTACCGGCCGCCGGTCGCCGCCGAGGTGCCCACCCCCGACTGCACCAAGCTCGGCGGGACCGCGTGGACGGGCATCACCGGCATCGACGGCGTCTCGTTCGCCCAGGACGCCTACGTCAACAAGAACTCCTCCGAGGAGTACGCCCAGGAGATCGACGTCTACCAGGGCACCACCTCCACCACCGTCCTCGGTGCCCTCGGCATGCTCTCCAAGGCCTGCCCGAGCTTCACCGACGAGCAGACCCACGGCAAGGTGACCGTCACCGAGAAGCCCCTCGCGGGTGTGGGCGACGGCGCCTGGGTCATCACCGAGACCAGTCCCGAATGGATGGGCGGCACCACCCTGGTGGCCGCGCGCGTCGGCCACTCCGTGGTGACCGTGCTGGTCAGCGGCAACGGCGACAAGGGCCTGGCCGGCGCGACCAAGCTGACCAACCAGCTGGTCTCGAACCTCAAGGGCAAGGCCTGACCCACGGCCGCCCCGGTGCCGCCCCCGCCCCGCGGGGGCGGCGCCGCCCCGTCCGCCCTCAGGACCCCTGGTGCGTGATCGTCACGTACAGGTACTCGTCCAGCAGCTTCGCCAGCGGCAGCCCCGGCCGGCCCAGCTCGGCGGCCAGCGCGGCCTCGTCCGGTCCGCCGCTCTCCAGCCCCGGCGCGGGCGGCAGCCCGACCTCCGCCCCGCCCTCCAGGTGCGCGCGGGCCACCTTGGCCGGTACGCACATCCGCCAGGCGTCGGTGACCAGTTCCGCCAGCTCCGCCACGCCGAGGGCGGCCATCCGCGCCTCGACCCAGTGGTAGCGCAGGTCCCCGGCGCCCGGCAGGAGGAACTTCTCCGGCTCGGCGGCGACGAGCGCGGCCCGCTCCTCCTTGGGGAAGGCGAAGCCCAGCCCGGTCTCGTCCCGCGAGAGGGCGAGGTAGACGATCCGGCCGATCCGGAACTTCACCCGGTCGCGAACGAGGTGCTCCTCGGTGCGCGGCAGCGCGAGCGCCAGCCGCCGTACGTCGTCGACTGTGACCATGACGGAAGTCTCGCAGCCCCTGGCACGGGGCCCGGGCGCCTTCGCGTTAGTCTCGACGGGTGGACCCGAAGACCAGAAACCGTGTCATGGCCGGTGTGCTCGTGCTGATGTTCGTCGTCGTCGCCGTGGCGGCCGCGGTCGGCCAGTAGCACCGTTCGCGGCCGCCCCGCCGGGACGGGCGCCTACCAGGCGAAGGCCTCCGGCGAAGGGCCCGGACCGGGGAAGATCTCGTCCAGTCCGGCGAGGACCTCCTGCGACAGTTCCAGCTCCACCGCCCGCAGCGCGGACGCGAGCTGCTCCGGCGTGCGCGGGCCGACGATCGGGCCGGTGACCCCGGGCCGGGTCAGCAGCCAGGCCAGGGCCGTGTCGCCGGGTTCCAGGCCGTGCTTGTCGAGCAGGTCCTCGTACGCCTGCACCTGCGCCCGTACCGTGGCGTCGGCGAGGGCGTCCGCGGTGCGGCCGGAGGCGCTGCGCCCCTCGGACGCGCCGGCGGCCTGCTTGCGGATGGCCCCGCCGAGCAGCCCGCCGTGCAGCGGGGACCACGGGATGACGCCGAGCCCGTACTCCTGCGCGGCCGGGATGACCTCCATCTCGGCGCGGCGTTCGGCGAGGTTGTAGAGGCACTGCTCGCTGACCAGGCCGAGCCGGCCGGTGCGCGCGGCGGTCTCGTTGGCCTGGGCGATCTTCCAGCCGGGGAAGTTGGAGGAGCCGGCGTAGAGGATCTTGCCCTGCTGGATCAGGACCTCGACGGCCTGCCAGATCTCCTCGAAGGGGGTCTGCCGGTCGACGTGGTGGAACTGGTAGACGTCGATGTGGTCGGTCTGCAGCCGCTTGAGGCTGGCGTCCACGGCACGGCGGATGTTGAGGGCCGAGAGGCGGTCGAAGTTGGGCCAGGTCTCGCCCTCGCGGTACATCGAGCCGTAGACCTTGGTGGCGAGGACCGTCTTGTCGCGGCGGCCGCCGCCCTGGGCGAACCAGGTGCCGATGATCTCCTCGGTGCGGCCCTTGTTCTCACCCCAGCCGTAGACGTTGGCGGTGTCGAAGAAGTTGACGCCCGCGTCGAGCGCGGCGTCCATGATCGTGTGGCTGGTGGGTTCGTCGGTCTGCGGACCGAAGTTCATCGTGCCGAGTACGAGTCGGCTGACCTTGAGGCCGGTGCGTCCGAGCTGCGTGTACTTCATGGGGACCAAGTCAATGGCTTGGAGTGCGCTCGAAGCAAGACCCCCGCCCCCGGGGCGCGTTACGCGTCGTCCGCCACCGGGCGGTAGGGGCCGCCGATGCCCCAGGCCTGGTGGAGGACGGCCGCGAACTCCCCGGCCAGGCGGTGCTCGCCGGAGGCGTTGGGGTGCGTGCCGTCGTAGGTGTCGCGATGGATGTCGTACGCCTGCGGGCGCGCGGCCAGCAGCACCGGCGAGGCGGCGTCGGCGAGGTCGGCGACGGTCTTGGCGAGGAGCTCGTTGAAGCGGACGACCTCGGCGGCGAAGGGGGCGTCCTCCTCGGCCCGGACGTTGGGAATGACCGGCAGGAACACCATCCGGACGCCGGGACGGGCCGCGCGGGCGGCCGCGATGAACGCGCGGACGTTCTCGGCCGTCTGGTCGGCCTTCGTGTAGAAGCCGAGGTCGATCAGGCCGAGGGAGACGAGCAGCACGTCCGCCCCGCTCTCGCGGACGGCGGGCCCGATCAGCGGGGCCATGTGCTGCCAGCCCTCGCCCCAGCCGGCCAGGTGGCGGCGGGCGGGCGCGGGGAAGCCGGGGGCGGCGTAGTCGTCGCCGGCCGCGGTGTCGCCGGCCGGGTCGTACAGCGCGCTGCGCGGGCCGACGATCTCGAAGGAGCCGTCGCCCAGGGTGGCGCGCAGGTGCTGCCACATCCGGTAGCGCCAGGTGAAGTCGCCGGCGCGCCCGATGGTCATGGAATCGCCGACGAACATGAAACGCATCCGGTCATCATCGCGGATCACGTGGCGCGCACCCCTGTGATGCCGGACACGCCGGGGGCCGGAGCGGGCACGGCCCCTGACGGGGCGGGGGCTGGCAGGCTGGGGGGATGCGCCTGCCGACCGTCCCGACGACCGCCGCTCCCGCCGCTCTCGCCGCCTTCGCGGCTCTCGCCCTGGGCCTGCTGCCGGCGGGCCCCGCCGCGGCCAACGGAGCCGCCCCGGCCGCCAGCCCGGCCCCCACGGCGTCCGGGTTCACGATCACCGATCCGCGGATCACGGAGTCGAGCGGGCTGGCGGCCAGCCGGATCCACCCGGGCGTCTACTGGACGCACAACGACAGCGACGACGGCCCGTACGTGTACGCGGTGGACTCGGCGACGGGCAGGACGGTGGCCCGGATCACGCTGGGCGGCATCGGCACCCCGCGCGACGTGGAGGCCATCTCGCTGGGCCCGGACGGGAACCTCTACGTCGGTGACATCGGGGACAACCGGGACGGCACCTGGGACCACGTGTGGATCTACCGCTTCCCGGAGCCGAAGGAACTGCACGACGCGACGGTCACGGCCGAGCAGTTCACGGCGGTGTACGCGGACGGGCCGCGCAACGCGGAGGCGCTGATGGTGCATCCGGTGACGGGCCGGGTGTACATCGCGAGCAAGAACGAGAAGGGCGGCGGCCTCTACGAGGGCCCGGAGAAGCTGTCGGCGGACGGGCGCAACGTCTTCCGGCGGATCGCGGAGGTGCCGTGGGTGACGGACGGGGCGTTCTCCCCGGACGGCACCCGGCTGACGCTGCGCGGCTACTTCACGGCGCGGACGTACCCGTGGAAGGACGGCCGCCCGCAGGGGGAGGGCGAGCGGGTGGACGCGCCCTGGCAGGGGCAGGCGGAGTCGGTGACGTACTCCGCGGACGGCAGGACGCTGCTGTTCGGCGCGGAGGGCGTGTCCAGCCGCGTGGTGGCCGTCCCCGTGGCCCCCGCCACCACCCCGCCCCCCTCGGCCCCCGCCGCCCGCCCCCCGGCCGCGGGCCCGGCCGGACAGCCGGGCCCGTCGGACGGCAAGGGCGGCGGCTTCACCAGGGGCGCCCTGCTCGTCGCAGCCGCCGCAGCCCTGGCCCTGGCAGCCAGACGCACCCTGAGGCGCCGCCCGAAGCCCTGACCTCAGGGCCGGATTCGGGCCGTCGGGCGGCAGTCGGGGCCGGTCAGGTGCGGTCCTCGTCGATCGGGATGCGTGTCCGGCCGTCGGGGCCCGTGCCGTTCACCGGGGTGGCGGCGGGGGTCTTCGCCTCCCCGTCCCCCTCGCCCTTCTGCCGGTCGGACATCGAGGCCAGCAGCTGCCGGGCCACGCCCAGCCCCGTGCCGCCCATCGTCAGGGCCTTCGCGAACATCTCCGACATCCCCTCGGCCCCGTTCAGCAGCACCATGTGCTCGACGTTGCCGAAGGCGCCCGCGCCCGCCTGGACGATCGCCGGCCAGTTCTCCGCGAGCTGCTGGGCGACCACCGCCTCCTGGTTCTCCGCGAGGGCCGCGGCCCGCGCCTTGATCGCCTCGGCCTCCGCCAGACCCTTGGCCTTGGCCGCCTCCGCCTGCGCGAGACCGTTCGCCCGCGCCGACTCGGCCGCCGCGAGGCCCTTGGCCTGCGTGGCCGCCGCCTCCGCCTCACCGCTGACCCGGGTCGCGGTGGCCGCCGCGTGCCCGCGCGCCTCGGTGGCCTGGGCCTCGGCGGCCGCGGCCGTCTTGACCCGGGTCGCCTCGGCGGCGGCCGCCAGCTCCGTCTCCTTCGCCTTGGCCTGCGCCGCCGAGATCCGCGCGTCGCGCTCCGCCTCGGCGAGCGTCCTCGTCTGGTACGCCGCCGCGTCCGCCGGCTTGCGCACGTCGGCCTGGAGCTGCTGCTCGCGCCGGTGCGCCTCCAGCTCCGCGACCCGGGTCTCCTGCACGACGACCTCCTGGCGGGCGGCCGCCTCGGACAGCGGGCCCGCCTGCCGGGCGGTGGCCGCGGCCTTGTCCCGTTCGGCCTGGTAGCCGGCCTGGAGGATCTCGCTGTCCCGGGTGGCCTCGGCCATCCGGGCGAAGGCCGTCTGCTCGGCCTCCGTCGCCAGCCGGTTCGCCTCGGCCTGCGCGATGCGCGCGTCACGCTGCACGGCGGCGGCGTGCGGCATCGCGAGGTTCTTGATGTACCCCGTCGGGTCCTCGATCTCGTGGATCTGCAACGAGTCCACGATCAGCCCGAGCTTCTCCATCTCGGTCCCGCAGGCCGCCCGGGTCTGCCCGGTCAGCTTCTCCCGGTCGCGGATCATGTCCTCGACCGTCAGACCGCCGACGATGGACCGCAGATGACCGGCGAAGACGATGTGCACCCGCTCGGGCATCATCTTCTGCTGGTCGAGGAAACGGCGCGCGGCATTGGCGATGGACACGTAGTCGTCGCCGATCTTGAAGATCACGACGCCCTTGACCCGCAGCGGGATCCCCTGGTGGGTCACGCAGTCCACGTTCAGCTGCGTCTCGTTGAGGTCCAGCGACAGCTTGCGCACGGCCTGCACACCGGGCAGGACGAGCGTGCCGCGGCCGGTGACGATCCGGAAGCCCATGCCCTCGCCGATGCCCTCGGTCTTGTGCGTGGAACCGGAGATGACGAGCGCCTCGTTCGGTTCGGCCACCCGCCACATGAGCTTGAACAGGCCGATCAAGGCAATGATTGCGGCGAGAACCACTCCCGCCACGACGCCGATAGCCATCGGCAACGCCCCCTTAGCGCGGTGCCGTTCGGCACCGACGGGGGTGAGTGTGCGCCTGGTGGGGCCCGGTGGAGAAGTGGCCGGATCATTCTTGTCGCCATCTTGATACGAGAGCGGGCGTCAGCCCTCGTAGACCGCCATCACGTAGACGGTGCGCGGCGGCTGGTACTCCACGACGGTGACGACGGACCCGACCTCGATCCGCGCGCTCTCGCCCGGGGCGGGATGCGCGAGGAAGTGCTCGGCGCCGCCCCGGATGTGCACGATGACCTCCCCGACGAGCCCTGGCCCGACCGTCCCCGTCACCCGACCGGTCATCCCCACCATGTCCATGCCGCCGAGCGTACGGCGTCACCGCGCCGCGGAGCAGGCCCCCGCGGCGGCGGCGCCCCGGCTACGAGTGCCCCAGGTCCTCGCCCGGCAGGTCCTCGACCGGCACCGACCCCGCGTCGGCCGCGGCCGGCCGCAGCGGGAACTCGTCGATCGCCATCGAATCCAGCACCGGCTCCGCCGGCTTCGGCGGCTTCGGCATCACGGCCGCCTCCGAGTGCCCCCCGCAGCCGTACGACAGCGACACCAGCCGCCCGTCCGCCGGCCCGAACTCGTTCGCGCAGATCCCGAAGGCCTGCCCCAGCGACCCGCCGATCGCCACCAGGAAGCCGCAGGACACGCACGACGCCGGTGCCGCCTGCGCCATCGGCGTCTTCGACCCGAAGGACTCGTCCCAGCGGTCGGCGGCCGTGTGCAGCCCGTAGCGGGACAGCACCCGCGCACGGCGCATCCCCAGCTCCTCCGCGACGGCCGTGATCGACCCGCGCGCCGGCACGACCACCCGGTCGGTGACGTCGGCGTCCTCCGCCTCCACCAGCTCGGCCATCTCCGCGGAGACCACCGAGTTCGGCGGGGCCGCGTCCTCGCCGCTGTACCCGGGCTCCAGCCGCAGGTCGTCCGCCTCCGTCGGGAGCAGGTCGCCCGGACCCATGTCGCCCGGACGCAGCCGCTCGCTCCACGGCACCCACTCCGGCGCGAGCAGCGCGTCGTCACCCGGCAGCAGCACCGTTTCGTCCAGGGTGACGTTCTTGGCGCGCGACGCACGGGTGACCGTGACGGCCCAGCGCCAGCCCCGGTAGCCCGCTTCCTTGCACTCGAAGAAGTGAGTGACGACCCGGTCGCCCTCCGCTACGACCGAGACGTGCTCGCCCACCACACCGGGGTAGGCGGCCTCCTCGGCGGCCTCGCGGGCGAGCTCCACGGCCTCGACGCACAGGCGGTCGGGGGCGGGGGTACGCGGGGTACGGCTTCGCGTCGTCGCAGCACTCACAGGTCTCGTTCTCTCCTACGCCGTCTCACGAGTGCGCCGTCCGTACTGTCGTCCACAACGACCCGTCGGTCTCGTCCGTACGTAGCGCGGGCGGAGCGGACCAGAGGGCCGCGTCGACGTCCGCGCCCCGATCGGCCTCGGGCGCACCCCATGTGATCCATTCTGCGGGATCGCGAAGAGGCGCGCGGCCAAGAGCAACCGCCGGTGGCGCGCTACGCACGCTACCTCCTCCGGCGGCTTCGGCCCACATGCGAGGTCCGATTCGCGGACATCGGCGCCCCCCGGGCGACCCGCCGGGGGCCCGCCGGCCCACCCCCCGGTGCCGCCCGGACGCGCCGGGGCGGGTCCCGGAGGACGGTCTGGGGCACTATGTCCACGTGGCTCCCGTACGGTCGTCCGCAGACGGCTCGGGACCGGCCAGGCGGGCCGGCCGGGCGGTCGGGCGTGCCCTGCACCTCCCGTTCACCGGTACGGCACGCGGGATCCGGCGCGTCACGCACGCCCACGGCGCCGGGGAATCGGGGCTCGGCCGACTGATCGAACTGCACGCGATCAACGGCGCCGGCGACGTCATGATCACGGTCGCGCTCGCCTCCACCGTCTTCTTCTCCGTTCCCACGGACGAGGCACGCGGACGGGTGGCCCTGTACCTGGCCATCACCATGGCCCCCTTCACCCTGCTGGCCCCCGTCATCGGCCCCCTGCTGGACCGGCTGCCGCACGGGCGGCGGGCGGCGATGGCGGGCGCGATGCTGACGCGGGCGCTGCTCGCGGTGATGATGTCGGGCGCGGTGGCGACGGGCGGGCTGGAGCTGTACCCGGCCGCCCTGGGCGTCCTGGTCGCGTCGAAGGCGTACGGGGTCGTCCGCAGCGCGGTGGTCCCGCGCCTCCTGCCGCACGGGTTCTCCCTGGTCAAGGCGAACTCCCGGGTCACCCTCGCCGGCCTCCTCGCGACGGGCCTGGCCGCGCCCGTCGGGGCCGGCCTGCACGCGCTCGGGCCGCCGTGGCCGCTGTACGGGGCCTGCGCGATCTTCGTGTGGGGGACGTTCGCGGCGTTCCAGCTGCCGCACAAGGTGGACGACGCCAAGGGCGAGCGCCGGGCCCGCCTCTCCACCCACGAGGCCCACTCGAAACGGCCCGGGCTGCGGACGGTGAGCCGTCCGGTGCTCTGCGGGCTCCTCGCGAACGCGGCGATGCGGGTGCTGTCCGGGTTCCTGATCTTCTTTCTGGCGTTCCTGCTGCGCGAGCATCCGCTGGGCGGCCAGAGCGCGGCGGTGTCCCTCGGCATCGTGGGCGCCTCGGCGGGCGTGGGCAACGCGTGCGGCACGGCGGTGGGGGCGTGGCTGCGGGCCCGCGCCCCGGAGGCGATCGTGGCCGCCGTCCTGTCCGCCACGCTGGGCGTGACGATCCTCTCGGCCCTGGTCTTCAGCGGCCCGTTCATGGCGGTCCTGGCCGGCACGGCGGGCTTCTGCCAGGCGCTGGCGAAGCTGTCGCTGGACGCGATGATCCAGCGCGACGTCCCGGAGGCCGTCCGCACGTCGGCCTTCGCCCGCTCGGAGACCCTGCTCCAGATGGCGTGGGTCCTGGGCGGCGGCATCGGCATCGCCCTCCCCCTGAACGGGGTCCTGGGGATGGCGGTCGCCTCGGCCGTCATCGCCCTGGGCACCGCCCTCGCCCTCCGCGGCCTCCTCACCCCCCACCACCCCCACGGCTCCCCCCGAACCCGAGTGGCGTAGCCGCCCCCCGGGGCTCCGCCCCGGACCCCGTTCCGTGCGCTGCGCGGGCGGTCGACGAGCTGAGCCGAAATCCAGCCCCGCCGGCGATTGAGGCGCGGGGGTCCGGGGCGGAGCCCCCGCAGCGGCGCCGCAGACGGCCCCCCACCCCCCGCGGAGCGCAAGGGCACGCCGCCCCATACCCCCCGTGCGGCGGCGCGGCCCACCGGCCCGATAGCCTTCGGCTCATGACCGCACCGCTTTTCCCGGGTAGGGCCCGCCGCAGCGTCGCGGCCCTCGGAGCCGTGTCCGCCGGCCTCCTCCTCCTGTCCGCCTGCGACAAGCCGACGCCGCTCGCGACCGTGACCGTCGGCAGCTCGTCGGTGTCCGCCGAGTCCGAGTGCCGCTCCGACGGCAAGGACCTCTCCATGGACAGGGTCCAGGAGTGCCTCACCGGCAAGAAGGACGCCAAGACCATCGAGTACGGCCGCGGCGACACGCTGCGCCTCGGCGTCGAGCCGAAGGTCGTCGAGGACGGCAAGAAGTGGCAGGCCGTCCTCGACGGCCAGCCCATCACCGAGCCCTCCGCGAACACCTACCGCAGCTTCGCGGGCGCCGACGTCTTCGCGACCGGCGGCCAGGGCGAGGCGCCCCAGTCGAAGATGCTGAGCTTCGTCCAGGTCGGCGAGGACGGCAAGCCCCTCGCCGTCTGGTCCTTCAAGCTGAAGCTCAAGAAGTAACAAGCGGCAGGCGCAGCAGCGTGCGCGCGCTGATCGTGACCGCCGTGGCCGCGGAGGCCGACTCCGCGGCCTCCGGGCTCACCCCTCATCAGGACCCGGTCACGCCCGAACCGCGCACCCTGCCCGGGGGGTACCTCATCACCCGCCGGGACCTGCCCGGCCTCGCCGCCGACGTGCTCGTCGGCGGTGTCGGCCCGGCCTCCGCCGCGGCCGCCACGGCCACCGCCCTCGCGCTGGCCGACTACTCGCTCGTCATCTCCGCCGGCATCGGCGGCGGGTTCGCCCCCGCCGCCCCGCTCGGCTCGCTGGTGGTCGCCGACGCGCTCGTCGCCGCCGACCTGGGGGCCGAGACCCCCGACGGCTTCGTCCCCGTGCAGGAGCTCGGCTTCGGCCGCAGCGTGCACCTTCCGCCCGCCGACCTGGCCGCCCGGGCCGCCGAGGCCACCGGGGCGCTGCTCGCGCCCGTCCTCACCGTCTCCACCGTCACCGGCAGCGCCGCCCGCGCCGCCGAGCTGGCCGCCCGGCACCCGCTCGCCGGTGCCGAGGCCATGGAGGGCTTCGGGGTGGCGGAGGCGGCCGCCGCGCACGGGCTGCCGGTGCTGGAGATCCGCGCCGTGTCCAACGCCGTCGGGCCGCGCGACCGGGCCGCCTGGCGGATCGGGGACGCGCTGGCCGCCCTCGCCGACGGGTTCCGCGCGCTGGGACCCGTACTCGTCACCTGGGGAGAACGCCATGACCGCGACCGCTGACCACACCCCCGACCGCACCCCGCTGAGCACGCTCGACATCGCCTACTCGCCCTGCCCGAACGACACCTTCGTCTTCGACGCCTGGGCGCACGGCCGCGTCCCGGGGGCTCCCGCCCTCGACGTGACCTTCGCCGACATCGACGTCACCAACGGCATGGCCGAGCGCGGCGAGCTGGACGTGCTGAAGGTGTCGTACGCGGTGCTCCCGTGGGTGCTGGAGGAGTACGCCCTGCTGCCCTGCGGCGGCGCGCTCGGACGCGGCTGCGGCCCCCTCGTCCTCACCCGCGAGCCGGGACTGGACCTGACGGGCAGGACGGTCGCGGTGCCGAGCGAGCGCTCCACCGCGTACCTGCTGTTCCGGCTGTGGGCGGCGGACGTGCTCCCCGCCGGGGTCGGCGAGGTCGTGGTCCTGCCCTTCCACGAGATCATGCCGGCGGTGCGCGACGGCCGGGTCGACGCCGGGCTGGTCATCCACGAGGCCCGGTTCACCTATCAGGAGTACGGGCTGCACTGCCTGGCCGACATGGGCGAGCACTGGGAGTCCACCACCGGCCTGCCGATCCCGCTCGGCGCGATCATCGCCAAGCGCTCCCTGGGCGCCGACACCCTCCGCGCGCTGGCCGAGGCGGCCCGTACGTCGGTGCGGATGGCGTGGGAGGACCCCGAGGCCTCCCGGCCCTACGTCCGGGCGCACGCGCAGGAGCTGGACCCGAAGGTCGCCGACCAGCACATCGGGCTGTACGTGAACGAGTTCACCGCCGACCTGGGCGACGCCGGCTACGCGGCCGTGCGCGGGCTGCTGACCAGGGCCGCGGCCGAAGGTCTGGTTCCGGCCATCGGGCCGGACGCGCTGAGCTTCCCGTAGGCGCTCCCCCGCACGCACCGGTGCCCCGCGGCTCGGACGAGCGGCGGGGCACCGGGGTACGCGTGGGGAAACGATCCGACGGTCAGACGTCGAGCTGGTCGGCCACCGCGCGCAGCAGGCCGGCGATCTTCGCGCCCTGCGCCTTGTCGGGGTAGCGGCCGCGCTCGAGCATCGGGGTGATGTTCTCCAGCAGGGTCGTCAGGTCCTGCACGATCGAGGCGAGCTCGTCGGGCTTGCGCCGCTGCGCGGCCGCCACGGACGGCGTCGGCTCCAGCACGACTACCGAAAGCGCCTGGTCACCGCGCTGCCCCGCGACGACGCCGAACTCCACGCGCTGCCCGGGCTTGAGCGCGTCGACCCCATCGGGGAGCACCGACGAGTGCACGAAGACGTCTCCGCCGTCGTCTCGGGAGAGAAAGCCGAAGCCCTTCTCGCTGTTGAACCACTTGACCTTGCCGGTAGGCACGTCCGTCCTCTGTCCTTGTGCTCGTCGGGTCCGGTTCGCCGAGGTGAACGGCTCCGGATAGCAGTACAGCGGGTCCTTCGACCCGCCTCCTCCAGGCTAATGGTCCTGAAACGGGTGGCAAGACGTTCCCCGGTCCTTCGCGCTGGACCGCTTCGGCCAGGGAACTACCCTGGTGGGGTGACTGTTACTCCTCACCCCGACGAAGCACGGCCCGGCGACGGCCTGGTCAAGGCGGGCGGCATCGTCTTCATCGTGGGCGCCGTGGCGACCCTCGTGACGATGGCCCCGCTGTTCCTGGGCACCGACCCGTTCCCGTCGTACGCGTGGGCGGTGTGCATGCTCATGGGCGTCGGCTTCGCGATCTCCGCCGCCGGCGTGCTCCGCTCGGCGGCGGCCCAGCGCCGGGCGGCCCGGGCGTCCCAGGCCGCCTGACGCCCCTCGTTCCCGGCGGGGTTCAGGCCGCGAGGGTGCGGGCGAACTCCGCCAGCCACTGCGGCAGTGCGGTGAGGTCGTCCAGCACCACGTCGGCCCCGGCCTCGCGCAGCTCCTCCGCCGCGCACGGCCCGGTCGCCACCGCCACCGACACGGCCCCGGCCGTCCGGGCGCCGCGCACGTCGCCGATGTGGTCGCCGACGTAGACCTGCGCGCCGTACTCGCGCAGCGCCTCGGCCTTGCCCTCGGCCCAGAGCCACCCGATGACGGCGTCGGCCTCTATGCCAAGGTGCTCCAGGTGCTGGCGGGCGTTGGGCTCGTTCTTCGCCGTGACCACGATGGCCCGCCCGCCGAGCGCCTGGACGGCCTTGACGGCCTCACGGGCCCCGGCCATCGCGGGCGTCGGCGCGATGGCGTGGTCGGGGTACATCTCCCGGTAGAGGTCCCGCATCGCGGGGATCTGCTCCTCGGGGAACCAGTACGCGAGCTCCTCCTCCAGCGGGGGCCCGAGACGGGTGATGGCCAGGTCGGCGTCGATGAACGCCCCGGTCTTCGCGGCGAGCGCCGTCCAGGCGGCGTGGATGCCGGGGCGGGAGTCGATGAGCGTCATGTCGAGGTCGAACCCGACGGTGAGCTGTGGGGGGATGTGGGAGGTCATAGCGCCATTGTGCCGAGACTCCAGCGAGCCACGGGAGGCTAAGCGGAGGTTGGCTTATCGGATAGCGTTATTTGGCGGAATGTCAGCTCTTGCCCCATTTCAGGCCACACGTGTGCCCTTACCTCCGGCGGCTGCGCCAGCCCAGGTACGCCGCCAGGGTGGCGCTCGCCGTGCGGGCCAGGGTGGGCCACATGGACTGGAAGGCCGGGCCCAGCTGCGTCTGTGGGAGGGGGTCGCCCCAGCGGCCCGTGGAGCGGCCCCACAGCCACAGCATCCCCGCGGTGAAGACCGCGGCGGGCACGCCCAGGATCACCCACTTGCGCTCCCGCGGACCGAGCACCCGGGACACGTACGCCACCACCGCGCCCGCCCCGAGCAGCGGCCAGTACCCCGTCAGCGCCCCCGCGGCCAGCAGCAGTGCCGCCAGCAGGAGGAAGCCGTGCGGGCGCGGGCGCGCCTCCTTGGCCGGCTTGGCGAGCACGCCCCCCTCCGCGGCCGGCTGCTTCGATGCCTTCCTCCGCTGCCGGAGGTACGCCAGCAGGCCGCCCGGCGGGGCCGGCGGGGCCGGTGCGGCGGCTTCGGGTTCTGGGTCCTCCTCGGGCCGCCCCAGCAGTTCGGGGATCTCGATGCCGCCCGCGAAGCCCTCCACCTGCGGCCCGCGCCCGGCGGCCGGCAGCCGCCACCAGTCGGGTTCGCCGTGGTCCGCGGACGAACCGCCCAGCTCGTCCAGGCCCGCCAGGTGCGGCGGCACGTTCCGCGGCTCGGGAACACCGGGCACACCGGGAACACCGGGACCCCCCGGACGGCGGCGGTTGCCGCGCTGGCGCGGTACCGCGACCGGGGCGACGGGGTCGGCGGGGTCGGCGGTGGCGGCCGCCGCGTCCAGGACCTCCTCCGGCGTGCCGAGGCGTCGCAGGACGGCCCGCACCGCCTCCGGGGTCTCCGGTTCGAAGCGGGCGCGCCGCCGGTCGATCTCGTCGCGCAGCCCCGACACGAGCCGCATCCGTTCCCCCGACGACAGCTGCCGCTGCTGCGCCAAGTCCCCGACCCGGCTCAGGTATTCGTAGACCAGATGGTCGCTCTCGATCCCCACGCCCCAGAAGGTAGCGCGTGCGGGCGTGGAGCGGCCCTCGGCGCAACGGATACCGTTGCCCGGATGGGGACCGGCCGACGACCGGCCGACGTGACCAGGAGGCGAGCACCGTGCCCGAGGGAAGTCCGCAGGGAAGCGCCGTGACGCACACGCAGCGGGGCACGACGGAACAGCCGCCCGCCGGCACCGCCACCACCACCGCGTCCCCGCCCCGCTCCCTCGCGGAGGCGCTGCGCGGCCGGGACGACGCGGCGCTCGCCGCGCTGCTGCACGCCCGGCCGGACCTGCTGAACCCGGTGCCCGGCGACATCACGCAACTGGCCACCCGCGCCGGTACCCGGGCCTCCGTCGTGCGGGCGCTGGACCGGCTCGACCGGTTCGCCCTCCAGACGGCCGAGGCCCTCGCGGTGGCCCCCGACCCGTGCCCGTATCCGGTGCTGGAGGAGCTGCTGACCGGTACCGGCGGCGGGGACGACCGGGGTCGGGGCGGTGCGGCCCGCGACGCCCTCCCCGGGGCCCTGGGGATCCTGCGCGACCAGGCCCTGGTGTGGGGTGACGACGACCGGCTGCGCCTGGTCCGCACCGCCCGGGAGCTGCTCGCTCCCTCGGCGCAGCGGCCCTCCCCGACCGGGCTGGGGCCGACCGTCGCGGAGGCCACGGCGGGGATGTCGCCGACCCGGGTCCAGGAGATCGTGGCGGCCGCCGGGCTGCCCCCGACCCACGACCCCGTCTCGGCGGTGGCGGCGCTGACCGGGCTGTTCACCGACCCGGAGCGGATGTCGGCGCTGCTGGACGAGGCCCCGGCGGAGGCGCACCAGGTGCTGGGGCGGCTCGTGTGGGGGCCGCCGTACGGGGAGGTGACGCCGAACCCGGCGCCGCCCGTGCGCTGGCTGCGGGACCGGGGGCTGCTGCTGCCGGCCTCGCCGCGCACGGTGGTGCTGCCGCGCGAGGTGGCGCTGCACCTGCGGGGCGGGCTGGCGCACCGGGAGACGGCGCCGGTCGCGCCGCCGGTCGGCGCGCACCGCGAGCACCGTCCACAGCTTGTGGACGCGAACGCCGCCGGGCAGGCGCTGGCCGCGCTGGCCACCGTCGAGGAGCTGGTGAAGTCCTGGGAGCACGCCGGTCCGCTGGTGCTGCGGGCGGGCGGGCTGGCCGTGCGCGACCTCAAGCGGGCTGCGTCCACCCTCGACACCACCGAGCAGGCGGCCGCGTTCTGGATCGAACTGGCCTACGCGGCCGGGCTGCTGGCCAGTGACGGCGAGGCCGACGAGCGGTACGCGCCCACCCCCGCCTTCGACGACTGGTGCGAACTGCCGCCCGCCGCCCGCTGGTCGGCGCTGGCCTCGGCCTGGCTGGCCGCCACCCGCGCGGCGGGGATGGTCGGCGAGCAGGACGCCAAGGGCCGCACCCTGTCGGCGCTCGGCCCCGACCTGGACCGTTCGCCCGCGCCCGAGGTGCGGCGCCGGGTCCTCGAACTCCTCGCCGCCCTGCCCGAGGGCGGCTCCCCCGACCCGGACGCGCTGCTGGAGCGGCTCGCGTGGGAGCGCCCGGAGCGCGGCACGAGCGACCTGCGGGCCCGGCTCGCGCACTGGACCCTGCACGACGCGGAGGTGCTGGGCGTCACCGGCCGGGGTGCGCTCAGCGCGTTCGGCCGGGCCCTGCTGGCGGGCCGCGACCCGGCACCGCTGCTGGCGCCGCTGCTGCCGGAGCCGGTGGACCACGTCCTGCTCCAGGCGGACCTGACGGCGGTGGCGCCGGGTCCGCTGCGCCGGCCGCTGGGCGACGTGCTGGCGGTGCTGGCGGACGTGGAGTCCAAGGGCGGGGCGACGGTGTACCGGTTCACGCCGGGTTCGGTGCGCCGGGCCCTGGACTCCGGGCAGACCGCCTCCGACCTGCACGCCTTCCTCGCCGAGCACAGCCGCACCCCGGTACCGCAGCCGCTGGCGTACCTGATCGACGACGTGGCGCGGCGGCACGGGCACCTGCGGGTCGGCGCGGCTTCCTCGTACGTGCGCTGCGACGACGACGCCATGCTGGGCGAGATCCTGGCCGACAAGCGCTCGGCGGGCCTGGGGCTGCGCCGGCTCGCGCCGACGGTGCTGGCGGCGCAGGCGGAGCCGGGCGCGCTGCTCGACGGGCTGCGGGCGATGGGTTACGCCCCGGCGGCCGAATCCCGTACGGGCGACGTGCTGGTGGCGCGGGCGGCCGCGTACCGCACCCCGGAGCGCACGGCCCCGGTGCCGGTGCCGGACGGGCCGCCGGTGCCGGACGCGACGCTGCTGGGCGCGGCGGTACGGGCGGTCCGGGCGGGCGACCTGGCGGCGACGGCGGTCCGCAAGGAGCCGGCCGGGCAGTCGGCCGCCCCGGGGCCGGGCGAACTGCCACGCACCAGCGCGGCGGAGACCCTGGCGACGGTGCAGGCGGCGGCGCTGACCGGGTCGGCGGTGTGGATCGGGTACGTCAACGCCGAGGGCGCGGCGAGCCAGCGGGTCATCGCACCCGTGCGGGTGGAGGGCGGCTTCGTCACCGGCTACGACCACACGGCGGACGAGGTGCGCACGTACGCCCTGCACCGGATCACGGGGGTGGCGGAGCTGGCGGAGGACCAGGTGTAGCCGAAAACCCCTGGCGGACCCGGGTACGCGGCCCGCACCCTGACCCCATGCAGGACACCGCACAGACCCCCGCCCACCAGACCCCCGCGCACCAGGACTCCGCGCACCAGGACTCCGCCCACCAGGTCCCCACCCGCCAGATCCGCGCCGCCCACACCGCCACCACCGTGACGGTGTACCAGGCGTACTCCCCCGCCCTGGGCCTCCCGGCGGCCCGCGACGGCCGCTTCCCGCCCGCCTGGAAGCGGGAGCGGATGACGTGGATCAAGCCGTCGTTCCTGTGGATGATGTACCGCTGCGGCTGGGCCACGAAGGAGGGCCAGGAGACGGTGCTGGCCGTGGAGATCAGCCGCGAGGGCTTCGACGGGGCCCTGGCGCAGGCCTGCCTGTCCCACTACGCGCCGCGCGTGCACGCCGACCGCGCGGACTGGAAGAGGACCCTGTCCCGCTCGCCGGTCCGCGTCCAGTGGGACCCGGAGCGCGACCCGCACCTGAAGGCGCTGCCCCACCGCTCCCTCCAGCTGGGCCTGTCGGGCCCGGCGTCGCGGGCGTACGCCGACGAGTGGACGGTCTCGATCAGCGACGTCACCCCGCTGGTCCGCGAGATCCACGGCCTGCTGCGCACCGGCGACACGGACGCGGCCCGCGCCCTGCTCCCGGTGGAACCACCGTACCCGTCGGGCCCGCTGCCCCACCTGGACGCGTAGCCGGCCGTCCGGCAGGACGCCCACACCCGCGGCCCGATGCGGCAGACTGGAGGTTTGGCCGCCCGCGCCCGGGCGGCCGCCACTCGCCGGAAAGGGACAGGCGTGAACGGGCCTCTCATCGTCCAGAGCGACAAAACCCTCCTCCTGGAGGTCGACCACGAGCTCGCCGGTGCCGCGCGCCGGGCCATCGCCCCCTTCGCCGAGCTGGAGCGGGCGCCCGAGCACATCCACACGTACCGGATCACCCCGCTGGGGCTGTGGAACGCGCGGGCCGCCGGGCACGACGCCGAGCAGGTCGTGGACGCGCTCGTGGAGTTCTCCCGCTATCCCGTCCCGCACGCATTGCTCGTCGACGTGGCCGAGACCATGGCCCGCTACGGGCGGCTGACCCTCTCCAAGCACCCCGTCCACGGGCTGGTGCTGACCAGCACGGACCGGCCCGTGCTGGAGGAGATCCTGCGGTCGAAGCGGATCACCCCGCTGGTCGGGGCGCGGCTCGACGCCGACACGGTGGCCGTGCACCCGTCGGAGCGCGGGCAGATCAAGCAGACGCTGCTCAAGCTGGGCTGGCCGGCCGAGGACCTCGCCGGGTACGTGGACGGCGAGGCGCACCCGATCGAGCTGGAGGAGAACGGCTGGGCGCTGCGCCCGTACCAGGCGCAGGCCGTCGAGGGGTTCTGGCACGGCGGGTCGGGCGTGGTCGTGCTGCCCTGTGGCGCGGGCAAGACGCTGGTCGGGGCCGGGGCGATGGCGAAGGCCAAGGCGACCACGCTGATCCTGGTGACGAACACGGTCTCGGCGCGGCAGTGGAAGCACGAGCTGGTGAAGCGGACCTCGCTGACGGAGGAGGAGATCGGCGAGTACTCGGGGACGCGCAAGGAGATCCGGCCCGTCACGATCGCCACCTACCAGGTCCTCACCACCAAGCGGAAGGGCGTCTATCCGCACCTGGAGCTGTTCGACTCCCGGGACTGGGGGCTGATCCTCTACGACGAGGTGCACCTGCTGCCGGCTCCCGTCTTCAAGTTCACCGCCGACCTGCAGGCCCGCCGCCGCCTGGGGCTGACGGCGACGCTGGTGCGCGAGGACGGCCGGGAGTCCGACGTGTTCTCGCTGATCGGGCCGAAGCGGTTCGACGCGCCCTGGAAGGAGATCGAGGCGCAGGGCTACATCGCCCCGGCGGACTGCGTCGAGGTGCGGGTGAACCTCACCGAGTCGGAGCGGCTGGCGTACGCGACGGCCGAGACGGAGGAGAAGTACCGCTTCTGCGCGACGACCGCGACGAAGCGGAAGGTCACCGAGGCGCTGGTGCGCAAGCACGCGGGCGAGCAGACGCTGGTCATCGGGCAGTACATCGACCAGCTGGACGAGCTGGGCGAGCACCTGGACGCGCCGGTCATCAAGGGCGAGACCTCGAACGCGCAGCGCGAGAAGCTGTTCGACGCCTTCCGCGAGGGCGAGATCAACGTGCTGGTCGTGTCGAAGGTCGCGAACTTCTCCATCGACCTGCCCGAGGCCACCGTCGCCATCCAGGTGTCGGGCACCTTCGGGTCCCGGCAGGAGGAGGCGCAGCGCCTGGGCCGGGTGCTGCGGCCGAAGGCGGACGGGCACGAGGCGCGGTTCTACTCGGTCGTGGCGCGCGACACGATCGACCAGGACTTCGCCGCCCACCGCCAGCGCTTCCTGGCGGAGCAGGGCTACGCCTACCGGATCATGGACGCCGACGAGCTGCTCGCGGGCGACTGACCCGGGCGGTGTCCGCCGCCGCCTCCTCCCGTCCCAGGGGTGACCTCGGGGCGGGGATCGGGGCCGGGAGCGGGGCCGTCGTCGTGCGGTGGCGGTGGCGGCGGCGCCGGAGGGCGGCCGCCGTCCGCGCCGCGAGGGCGGTGAGCGGGGGGACGGCCCACACCCACAGGTACCGCCAGTGCAGCAGCGGGGCCCCGTCGGCCGTGGGCGGGTGGTGGGCCCAGAAGTCGGCGGAGACCTCCGGGAGGACGAGGGCGCCGAGCAGGGCGGTACCGGTGAAGCCGGCCAGGGCGGTCAGGCCGGCCCGGACCCGCCCGGTGAGCAGCAGGTACGGCATGAACACCGCCGGGGTCAGGGTGATCCCGGCGGCGGTGCCCAGCGCGAAGCCCTTGCCGAGGGCGGCGCGCGGCCGGCCGAGGTCCCACAGGGCCAGGCAGGCCAGGGCCAGGTTGATCTGGCCGGGCAGCGGGCTCTGGAACAGCGGCTCCAGCCACAGCCCGGCGATGGTGGCGGCCAGGACGGGGCCCGGCCGGGCCCGTACTCCCGCGAGCCGGCAGGAGAGCAGCACCAGCAGGGCGAGCAGGCCGCCGTTCCCGAGGACGAGGACGGCCTTCAGCACACCGGCCGGCAGCCAGGCGGCGGGCGTGAACAGGATCGCGGCGAAGGGCGGATAGCCGGCGGGCGGGTGCCAGTCGGCGGCGGAGAACCCGCTGAGGAGGGCATCGGCGGTCGGGACGCGCAGGGCGACGCACAGCACGCCGAGGGCGAGGAGCGCCCCGGTGACCAGCATGCCGGCGAGGGGCGACGGCGAGCGGTCGGGATCGGGGCTGCGGGTCACGCGCGAGACCCTAGTGGATCAGCACGGACCCTCCGCCGGGATCCGGCCATACGCCGCCATACGCCCGAGAGCGCAGGTCAGCGGCGTGGTCGACGGCGCGCGGCCGACGGCGCGGCCGGCAGCGCGCGGTCAGCGGCGTATGACGCCCGCGTCCTCGGAGTACTCGCCGAGGACGGCGACGCTCACGACGGCGGCCGCGAAGACCTTCACGGCGCGCAGGGCGCCGCCGACGCGGTGGCGGGGGTGGTGGGAGGCGGTGGCGGTGGCGCCGCTGGGGCGGCCGCCCTCGATCGGGGTGAAGGTTGCGGTGCTCATGGATCCATGGTGCGTTTTCCCGCCGCCCCGCACATCGGTCTGGAGAGCCAACCTCGGCGGCCCCCGGCTCCTCCTCACGTCCCATGACTTCCCCTAGGGCTCTGCCGAAGGTCTGACACCCCCGGGTATGACACCCGTACGGGGGTACCGGCCGCCCGGGACCCGGGTCCCGTAAATCCATTCGCGCCGCCCGCGCCCGCTGACTACAATCTCCGCTCTTGCCGCCTCCCGCCGCCGTACCGGGGAGAGCCTCCCACCGGACGGAAACCGGTGGGTTTCTGTTCCGCACCGAAGCCGCTGGAGGCAGTCCCGTGCCCGCGCACGCCCCCGACACCACCCCCGACACAGCCGACCTCCTCGGCCGCGAGCGGTCCCACCTGGCGGCCTCCCGGGCCGCCCTGCGCGCGATGCGCGAGGACGTCGAGGCCCTCGACATCCGCGACGTCACCGCGAACTGGGTCAACGCCGTCGTCCTCCAGGCGCAGATCGACGACCGCATCAAGGCGCTGGCCGACCTGTCCCACACCCCGCTGTTCTTCGGCCGCCTCGACTACCTCCACGCCCCGGGCGCCGAGCTGGCCGAGGGCGCGGGCGGCGAGCAGTTCTACATCGGCCGCCGCCACGTCCACGACGCCGACGGCGACCCGATGGTCATCGACTGGCGCGCGCCCGTCTCCCAGCCGTTCTACCGCGCCTCCAAGGCCGACCCGCAGGACGTCGCCCTGCGCCGCCGCTTCGGCTACACCGGCGGCGACCTCACCGCCTACGAGGACGAGCACCTCTCCGACCCCGGCGAGGCGGCCGCCGTCAGCAAGCTGCTCCAGCAGGAGATCGAGCGCCCCCGCGTCGGCCCGATGCGCGACATCGTCGCGACGATCCAGCCCGAGCAGGACGAGATCGTCCGCTCCGGCCTGTCCGGCTCGGTGTGCGTCCAGGGCGGTCCCGGCACCGGGAAGACCGCCGTCGGTCTGCACCGGGTCGCGTACCTGCTGTACGCGCACCGCGAGCGGCTGGCCCGCACCGGCACGCTCGTCATCGGGCCGAACCGTTCCTTCCTGCACTACATCGAGCAGGTCCTGCCGGCCCTGGGCGAGCTGGAGGTCCAGCAGGCGACCGTCGACGACCTCGTCGCCCGGCCCGGCCTGGAGGTGCGCGGCGCCGACGCCGCCGCGACCGCCGTGGTCAAGGGCGACGCCCGGATGGCGGAGGTGCTGCGCCGCGCGGTCCGCTCGCACGTCAGCGCGCCCGCCGAGCCGCTGATGGTGGTCCGCGGCTCGCGGCGCTGGCGGGTGCCGGCGTACGAGCTGGAGGAGATCGTCACCGAGCTCCAGAACCGCGACATCCGCTACGGCGCCGCGCGCGACGCGCTGCCGCAGCGGATCGCGCACGCCGTCCTGGTGCGCATGGAGCAGGCGGGCGAGGCGCCCGACGACCGGGTGCAGGACGCGGTCGCGCGCAACGCGGCGGTGAAGGCGGCGGTCAAGGCGGTCTGGCCGCTGGTGGAGCCTGCGAAGCTGGTGCTGCGGCTGCTGTCGGACGCGGAGTTCCTGGCGGAACACGCCGAGGGGGTGCTCACGGAGGACGAGCAGAAGCTGCTGCTGTGGGCGAAGCCGTTCCGGAGCGTGAAGTCGGCCAAGTGGTCGCCGGCGGACCTCGTCCTCATCGACGAGGCCGCCGACCTGGTGGAGCGGACGCACTCCCTCGGGCACGTGGTCGTCGACGAGGCGCAGGACCTGTCGCCGATGCAGTACCGGGCGGTGGGACGCCGCTGCACGACGGGTTCGGCGACGGTCCTCGGCGACCTCGCCCAGGGCACCACCCCGTGGGCCACGCGCAGCTGGGCGGAGGCGCTGGCGCACCTGGGCAAGCCGGAGGCGGTGCTGGAGGAGCTGACGGCGGGCTTCCGCGTACCGCGCGAGGTGATCGCGTACGCGTCGCGGCTGCTGCCGGAGATCTCGCCGGGGCTGGCGGCGGTGTCGTCGGTGCGTGAGACCCCGGGGTCGCTGACGGTGGCGCCGTCGTCGGCGGAGGCCCTGACGGACGACGTGCTGGCCGCGTGCCGCGCCTTCCTCGCCCACGAGGGGTCGGTCGGGCTGATCGCGGCCGACGCGCGGATCCCGGTGCTGGCGCAGGCGCTGTCGGAGGCGGGCCTGCCGTACCTGTCCCCGGGCGAGGAGACGACGGCCGAGTCCCGCCTCACGCTCGTCCCGGCGTCCCTCGCGAAGGGCTTGGAGTACGACTACGTCGTCCTGGACGAGCCTGCGGCGATCGTGGACGGCGAGCCGGACGAGCGGACGGGGCTGCGCCGCCTGTACGTCTGCCTCACCCGAGCCGTCTCAGGCCTCACAACCCTCCACGCCACCCCCTTGCCGACGGCCCTGGCGTAGCACCGGCGGACGGCCCCGGCGTAGCCCGGCGGGCTGCCCTGGCGTCGCCGGGCGGGCTGCCCTGGCGTAAGACCGGCGGGCGGCCCTGGCGTAGCCCGGTGGGCGGCCCCGGCGTCGCCCGGCCGGCGGCCCTGGCGTAGCACCGGCGGGCGGCCCCGGCGTAGCACCCGCGGACGGCCCTGGCGTAGCCGGGCGGACGGCCCTGGCGTAGCCCGGTGGGCGGCCCCGGCGTCGCCGGGCCGACGGCCCTGGCGTAGCACCGGCGGACGGCCCCGGCGTCGCCCGGCGGGCTGCGCCGTGTCGCTGCGCGGAGCCGGGCGTCCCGCCCGGGCCCTGCGCCCGTTCCTCCCCCAGTCGGCGCCGGGAGCCGAGGGAGGAACGGGCAGGGCGGGGAGGGGACTTACCCCACCGCCTCCCGCCACTGCGCGACGGCCGCCGCGGAGACGGGGTGGTCCCAGCCGGAGGGGCGGGCCGCGCCGCCGATGTGGAAGGCGTCGATGCCGGCCTCCCGCAGCACCGGTACGTGCGACAGCGCCAGCCCGCCGCCGACCAGGATCCGCGGCCCGTACCCCGGTTCGCCGCGCCGGCCCGCCGCGGCTTCGGCGATCAGGACGCCCAGCCCCTCCGGGACCCCGGCCGCCGAGCCGGCCGTCAGGTACGTGTCCAGCCCCGGCAGGTCGGCCAGCGCCTTGCGCAGCCCGTCCCGGTCCGCCGCGCGGTCGATCGCGCGGTGGAAGGTCCAGCGGCAGCCGTCGAGCTCCGCCAGGACCGCCTCGACCGCCGCCAGGTCGGGGCGGCCGTCCGGGTGCAGGAACCCGAGGACGAACTCCTGCGCCCCCTCCGCCCGCAGCTCCCGCGCCGTCCTGGCCAGCCCGGCGACGTCACCGGCCGCGAACCCGTCCGTCAGACGGAGCATCACGCGCAGCGGGATGTCGACCGCCGCCCTGATCGCCGCGAAGGTCTCGCGCGGCGGGGTGAGCCCGTCGGCGGCCATGTCGGTGACCAGTTCGAGTCGGTCCGCCCCACCCGCCTGGGCGGCGACCGCGTCCTCCGCGTCGAGGGCGATCACCTCCAGGAGCGCACGGTTGCTCATGTGATCCCATCCTTCGGAACATAGGGAAAATAGGTCTAGTCCAATATCCAGGGTACGGTCCCCGGCCCACCCGCCACCAGCACGATCACGCCACCCGCACAATGTCCGCATGGACACCCACACGGACGACGGCACGGACGACGGCACGGAAGCCCGCACGGACGACGGCACGGAAGCCCGTACGGACGCCAGCACGGAAGCCCCCACCGACGCGCTCCGCCGCCGCTGGGCCGCCACCGCCGCCGCGGCGGGCGCCGCCCAGGACCCCGCCCCCTACGCCGAGCGCCTCCTCGCCGCCTGGGCGGAGCCCCAGCGCCGCTACCACACCACCGCCCACCTCGCCGACGTCCTCGCCCGCCTCGACGTGCTCGCCCCGCACGCCGCCGACCCCACCGCCGTCGAGCTCGCCGCCTGGTTCCACGACGCCGTCTACCGCCCCGACCGCTCCGAGAACGAGGAGCGCAGCGCCGCCCTCGCCGAACGCGCCCTGGCCGAACTCGGCGTCGGCCCCGCCCGCACCGCCGAGGTCGCCCGCCTGGTCCGGCTGACCGTCACCCACGACCCCGCCCCCGGCGACACCAACGGCGAGGCCCTCTGCGACGCCGACCTCGCCGTCCTCGCGGGCGACCCCGGCGACCCCGGGACCGGCGCCCCCGGGAACCCCGACGCCTACGCCGCCTACGCCGCCGCCGTCCGCGCCGAGTACGCCTTCGTCCCCGACGAGGCCTTCCGCACCGGCCGGGCCGCCGTCCTGCGCCGGCTCCTCGACCTGCCCGCCCTCTTCCGCACCCCCTACGGCGCCGCCCACTGGGAGGCCCCCGCCCGCCGCAACCTGGCCGCGGAGCTCGCCGCGCTGACCTGACACACCCGACCGGCACCGGGGAATTCCGCCCGGCCCGTCCCGGTTCGTGAAAGACATGCCCCCGACCTCAGCGAACGCCCCGTCCCGCATGCCCGTCGCCGTCTACGTCCTCGGCCTGTCCGTCTTCGCGCTCGGCACCAGCGAATTCATGCTGTCCGGGCTCCTGCCGCCCATCGCCGAGGACATGCACGTCTCCATCCCCCGGGCGGGCCTGCTGATATCCGCCTTCGCGATCGGCATGGTCATCGGGGCCCCGCTGCTGGCCGTCGCCACCCTGCGCCTCCCGCGCCGCACCACCCTCGTCACCCTCATCAGCCTCTTCGGCCTCGGCCAGGTCGCGGGCGCACTGGCCCCCTCGTACGGGTTCCTCTTCGCCTCCCGCGTGGTCTCGGCCCTCGCCTGCGCCGGCTTCTGGGCCGTCGGCGCGGCCGTCGCCATCGCCATGGTCCGCACCGACCAGCGGGCCCGCGCCATGTCGGTCATGATCGGCGGGCTCTCCATCGCCAACGTCCTCGGCGTCCCCGCCGGCGCCTTCCTCGGCGAGCAGTTCGGCTGGCGCTCCGCGTTCTGGTCGGTCGGCGCCGCCTCCGCGATCGCCCTCGCCGGGATCCTCGTCCTCATCCCGAAGATCCCGCTGCCCGCCGAGCGGCCCCGCCTCCGCCGCGAGCTGGGCATCTACGCGGACCGCCAGGTGTGGCTGGCCGTCGCCGTCACCGCCCTCGCCGCGGGCGGCGTGTTCTGCGCCTTCAGCTACCTGTCCCCGCTGCTCACCGAGACGGCCGGACTGGGCTCGGCGTGGGTGCCGTGGGTCCTCGCCCTCTTCGGCGTCGGCGCGCTGGTCGGCACCACCGTCGGCGGCCGGATCGCCGACGGCCGCCTCTTCACGGTGATGGTCTGGGGCATCACCGCCTCCACCGCCTTCCTCACGGCCCTCGCCCTGCTGGCCTCCGTGCAGGTCGCGGCCGTGGCCCTGTCCTTCCTGCTCGGCGTCTCGGCGTTCTTCACCGCCCCCGCCCTCAACGCCCGCATGTTCAACGTCGCCGGCACCGCCCCCACCCTCGCCGCGGCCACCACCACCGCCGCGTTCAACCTGGGCAACACCGGCGGCCCCTGGCTGGGCGGCACCGTCATCGACGCCGGTTACGGCTACGCCGCCACCGCCTGGGCGGGCGCGGGCATGACGCTCACGGCGATCGCCCTGACCCTCGTGGCCCTGCGCATCGACCGCCGCACCCGCCCCGCCCCCACGACCCGCGTGGTCGGCGGCTCGGCCACCCACCCGGCCCCGGCGCAAACGCAGCCCGCGGGCCGGTAGCGACGGCCTACGCCACCGGGCGGCCCTTCGGCCGCCGCAGGCCCGCCTCCGTCAGCCGGCGGACCAGTTCCTTGCTGCCGATCTCCACCGCCCCCGCCCCCACCGCGTCCGCGTACCGGTGCGAGGGCACGTCGTAGTGGTCCCGTTCGAAGGCGCGCGGCGGGCAGCCGATGCCCGCCGCGAAGGCGTGCAGCTCCTCGAACGAGACGTCGCTGACCATGTGCGACCACAGGCGCCCGTGCCCCGGCCAGACCGGCGGGTCTATGTACACCGTCACCGGCGGCTCACCGGCCCGGGTGGAAGACGGGGCCGAGACCGCCCACCGCCGCCACCCGCACCCCGGCCTCCGAGCACACCCAGTGCGGATCGGGGCCCAGCTCCGGCTCCACGTCCAGGGCGTGCGGCTCCCCGTGCTCGCACACCGGGCACAGCGGCCAGCGGCCGTACTTCTCCAGCAGGGCGTCCTTCACGTCCTGCGCGACGAGTCCGGACAGATACCCGACCCCCTCCGGCCACTGCTCCACCCACCACCGGCGGTGCGTGACCGAGTCCTCGACGAGGGAGACGACATCGGCATCGGCGACCTCACCGGCGGCGAGATCGGCGAGAACCAGAGCACGGGCGACATGAAGCGCCTGTTCCAGGGGGGTCGCGTGGTCCATGGGCTCATTCTGACCCCTCACCCCCGCAAAAGGGGAGGGCGTACCTCCCCCGCCCGGCCCGGCGCACCGCCGCCCGGCCCCCGCCGGTGCCACCATGGCTGCCACCGGAAAGCCCCGGCCCGCCGAGCCACCGCCCGCAGGAGCCCGCACATGACGCCCGAGACCGCGTACGCCGACCTCCGCGCCCAGCTCGACACCCTCACCACCGAGGCCTTCCGCCCCGAACTGGCGGAGATCGACCGGCTCCCCACCCTCGACATCGCCCGGCTGATGAACGCCGAGGACGCCACCGTGCCCGCCGCCGTCGCCGCGCAGCTGGAGCCCCTCGCCGCCGCCGTCGACGCCATCGCCGAACGGATGGCCCGCGGCGGCCGGCTCGTCTACGCGGGCGCCGGCACCGCCGGCCGGCTCGGCGTCCTCGACGCCAGCGAGTGCCCGCCCACCTTCAACACCGACCCCGCCCAGGTCGTCGGCCTGATCGCGGGCGGCCCCGGCGCCATGGTCCGGGCCGTCGAGGGCGCCGAGGACTCCGCCGACCTGGCCGCCGAGGACCTCACCGCCCTCGCCTTGACCGCCGACGACACCGTCGTCGGCGTCTCCGCCTCCGGCCGCACCCCGTACGCGATCGGCGCCGTCGAGTTCGCCCGCACCCGCGGCGCGCTCACCGTCGGACTGTCCTGCAACGCCGGCTCCGCCCTCGCCGCGGCCGCCGAACACGGCATCGAGGTGGTCGTCGGCCCCGAGCTGCTCACCGGCTCCACCCGGCTCAAGGCCGGCACCGCGCAGAAGCTCGTCCTGAACCTGATCTCGACGGTCACGATGATCCGCCTCGGCAAGACGTACGGGAACCTCATGGTCGACGTCCGCGCCACCAACGAGAAGCTGCGCGCCCGCTCCCGCCGCATCGTCGCCCTGGCCACCGGCGCACCCGACGCGGAGATCGAGGCCGCGCTCACCGCCACCGGCGGCGAGGTCAAGCACGCGATCCTCGTCCTCCTCGGCGGGGTGGACGGCCCCACCGCCGCCCGCCTGCTGACCGCCGCCCACGGCCACCTGCGCGAGGCGCTCGCCGCCGTCGCCCAGTAGGCCAGTAGCCCCCGGACCCGCCCCCCACAGCAAGGCGACCGCATGACCCCTGACAAGCACCGCGCCACCGCCGCCGCGATCCTCCCGCTGGTCGGCGGCCCGGACAACATCGGCTCCGTCGCGCACTGCATGACCCGCCTGCGGATCGGCCTGAACGACCGCTCCCTCGTCGACGACACCGCCCTGCGGGCCGTCCCCGGCGTCCTCGGCGTGGTGGAGGACGGCGCCACGTACCAGATCGTGCTCGGGCCGGGCGCCGTCGCCCGCGTCACCCCCAAGTTCGAGGCCCTGGTCGCGGAGGGGCGCACCCCGCCGCCCCCACCCGAGGGCCGCACGCCGGCACCCGCCGAGCCGCCCGTCACGGCGGAGGCGCTGGCCGCCCGCGGCGCGGCCCTCAAGGAGGCCCGCAAGGCCCGGAACGCCACCCCGTTCAAGCTGTTCCTGCGCCGGATCGCGAACGTCTTCGTCCCGCTGATCCCCGCCCTCATCGGCTGCGGGATCATCGCGGGCCTGGGCGGGCTGCTGGCCAACCTCGGCTGGGTCCCCGCCCTGGTCCCGGCGCTGGCGGCGATCGGCTCCGGGTTCATGGCGCTGATCGCCGTGTTCGTCGGCCACAACACCGCGAAGGAGTTCGGCGGCACGCCCGTCCTCGGCGGGGCGGTCGCCGCGGTGATCGTCTTCCCGGGCGTCGCGAAGATCGACGCCTTCGGGCAGCACCTCTCCCCCGGCCAGGGCGGGGTCCTCGGCGCGCTCGCGGCCGCCCTGCTCGCGGTCCGCGTGGAGCGCTGGTGCCGGCGCCGGGTCCCGGAGTCCCTGGACGTGCTGGTCACCCCGACCCTGACCGTCCTGGTCCCGGGCCTGGTCACCCTCTACGGCCTGATGTTCGTCGCCGGTACGGTCTCCACCGCCATCGGCGCCTTCGCCGACCGGCTCCTCGCCACCGGCGGCGCCGTCGCCGGGCTGGTCCTGGGCGGGCTGTTCCTCCCGCTGGTGATGCTGGGCCTGCACCAGGCCCTGATCCCCATCCACACCACCCTCATCGAGCACAGCGGCTACACCGTCCTGCTCCCCATCCTCGCGATGGCGGGCGCGGGCCAGGTCGGGGCGGCGCTGGCCGTCTACTGCCGCCTCCCGCACAACCCGTCCCTGCGCGCGACGATCCGCTCCGCGCTCCCGGCCGGCCTCCTGGGCGTCGGGGAGCCGCTGATCTACGGGGTCTCGCTGCCGCTGGGCCGCCCCTTCGTCACCGCCTGCGTCGGCGGCGCGGCGGGCGGGGCGTTCATCGGCCTGTTCAACCAGCTGGGCGTCGCCTTCGGCTCCACCGCGATCGGCCCCTCGGGCTGGGCCCTGTTCCCCCTGCTGGAGGGCACGTCGGGGATGGCCGCGTCCCTGGCCGTCTACGCGGGCGGCCTGGCGGTGGGCTACCTGACGGGCTTCGCGGCCACGTACTTCTTCGGCTTCACCCGCCAGATGCTGACCGAACTGAACACCGCCCCGACCCCCGCGCCCCCACCACCCACCCCGGACCAGCCGTCCGAGGCCCCGGCCCTGGCCTGACAGCCCCCCTCATGAGGGTCAGACCCTCTCGACCAGGATGCGGCCGTGCTCGGCGGTGAGCAGCCCGATGTCCTCGACATCGGACGTCAGGATCGTCACGAGACCCGGCTGTGCCAAGGCCGTCGCACACAACATGGCGTCGATCGCGTACTTGTGGCCGTGCAGGCCCGCGGCCTTCAGCAGAGAGGCAGCGGACTGCGCGACCGCCTGGGTGACAGGCTCCACGCGCAGGAGAGAAAGCGTCCATTTCAGCGCGGCGTCGTTCACTTTCGGATGGATGACCTCGACCAATACGGCGGCCGAAGTCACCACCAGGAGGCCCTCCGCGCGAGCGGCCGTCAGCCATTCGTGAACGCTTTTGTCCCGTTGCACGGCCTTCGCCAGGCCTTCGCTGTCGAGCACCAGGACACCGCTCACGCAGCGGCACCAGCCTCTGGCGACCGACCCGTGAGCTTGGCGCGCTTCGCGGCCACGGCCTCCGGGTCGGCCGGGCCGTTGACCCGGTCGAAGTCGGCGATCAGCTCGTCCAGCTTGTCCAGCTCGATCTGGCGCTGCGCGGCCCGTTCCAGATAGGCCGAGACCCCTCGCTTGCCGACCCGGTCACGGATCGCCTGCAAGGTGCCCGCCGTGAGCGATACCGAGATGCCGCTGCTGGGCCCATCGCCGGGGAGGAACTCGGTGTCGTCAGCCATGACACCACTATGGCATTCGAAATGCCATACGGTCACGGCCCTCACCGGACGCACCCGGCGGCCGCCCGCAGGAACCCCGCCAGGTCCTCCACCGCGTACCCCAGCCGGGGCCCCCGCTCGGCCGCCATCAGCAGCAGCTGGCCGACGATCTCCGCGCCCCACCCGTCCGGCCCGTCGGCCGCCCACTCCTGCACCTTCTCGACACCGAGGTCGCACATCAGCAGCCCGTACCCCTCCCGGACCTCCGCGCACGTCACCGCCACCGCGTCCAGCAGCCGCGCCCCCGGCCGCTCGCACCGCAGCCCGAACCCCCCGTCGACCTCCTCGGCCACGCACCCCTGCGGCGGCTCCGCCCTGAGCCGGTCGTAGCGCGCGTCCCCGTACGCCGGCCACTCCCCCGCCGGCCGGTGCAGCAGCGTGAACCGGTGCCACCCCGGCGGCGGGGGCGGCTGCGGCCGCCACCCCTCCACCCCGAACGCCTCCTGCACCTGCGCCGTCGCCTCGTCCGCCGACCCGGCCGTCCGCGAGACCCGCCGCCGCCCGTCGTCCCCGACCGCCGTCCAGGTCCCCCCGCCGTCGTCCCGCCGCGCCCGCACGGACAGCCCCGCGCCCGTACGCCGCCACCCGCCGCCGCCGAGGGCCGCCTCCAGCCCGCGCAGCCTCCACCCCAGCTCGAAGGCGAACTCCGCCGCCTCCACCGGCTCGCTCACGCCCCGGCCCCGGCCCGCTCGTGCAGCACGGCGGCCAGCCGCAGGGCGGTGTCCAGGTTGCAGCGGCCCAGGTCCACGAGCGGGAGCCCGTAGGTACCGGCGGCGGAGACCCCGTCCACGTCGAGGGAGGGGAAGGTGACCCCGACCCCCTCCAGGGACTCCCTCAGCTGCCGCACGGCCTCCTCGGCCGCCCGCATCCGCTCCTGGGGCGTGAGCACCATGACATGTCACCTTTCTACTCTGAGTATTCAACTCCTCTACACAGAGTGGTGGTCGACTCGATAGCCTTCAAGAGGTTCGCCTCAGCAACCGCACCTGTTCAAGCAGGAGTTGCCATGCCAGGAAAAGAACTCGACCCCTCTTCCTCCCCGCGCGCCCTCCTCGGCGCCGAACTCCGCGTAGCCCGCGAACGCCTCGACATGAGTCAGGTCGGCCTCGGCGAGAAGCTGTTCGTGAGCGGCTCGTACGTCGGCCAGATGGAGAACGGCACGCGCCGCATCACCCCCGAACTCGCCACGGCCATAGACCAGGTTCTGGGCACGGCCGGGTTCTTCACCCGCAACTGCGGGAACCAGGGGAAGTCCAAGTACCCCGAACACTTCGCGGAGGCCGCCGAGGCGGAGGCGGAAGCGTTGGCCATCCGGGAGTACGCGCCGCTCGTCATCCCGGGGCTGCTCCAGACTGAGGCGTACGCGCGGGAGATCTTCCACGCGTACCAGCCACTCGCGCCCGGGCCCGTCATCGACGACCTGACCGAGGCCCGTCTGGACCGCGCCAAGCTCCTCGGAGATCCCACAACGCCCTTGTTGTGGTGCGTACTCGACGAGGCAGTGATCCGGCGGGTCGTGGGAAGCCAGGCCGTGATGGCTGACGCCCTCCACCACATCGTGGGCCTCATCCGGGCACGCCGGATCATCATCCAGGTGATCCCCTTCAGCGCAGGCGCCCACGCCTCTCTGGCTGGCCCCCTCAAGCTGATGTCCTTCGAGGCCGCGCCTCCACTCGCCTACGTCACCGGCTTGGGAACCGGCCAGCTGTCGGATGATCCCGCCACGGTCACCCAACACACCCTGACCTACGATCTGCTCACGGCCAGTGCGCTGTCACCCAACGCCTCGCTGGCCCTGATCGAGTCCGCGGCGGAGGAATACGCACATGACCAGCACTCCTGAGTACGACCTGTCAGCGGCGACCTGGCACAAGTCCAGCTACAGCGGCGGCGATGGCGGCGATTGCCTGGAGGTTGCCGCCTGGCGGAAGTCGAGCTACAGCGCCGGAGACGGCGGCGACTGCGTAGAGGTCTGCGACGCCCACCCCGACCTCGTCCCCGTCCGGGACTCCAAGCAGCCCGAAGGCCCGCACGTGGTGTTCCACGCACGGGCCTGGGCCGCCTTCGTCTCGACGCTCTAGCGGCGGGTCACAGCTCGCCGGTGAACAGCAGCTTGTTCGGGCTGCCCTTGCTGAGGCTGGTCAGGACGTCCTTGGTGGACTGCTCGTCCAGGAACTCGGCGATCTCCGCCGGGTCGGCCTTGGGGTGCTCCGCCTTGTAGAGGACCGCCACACCCGCGGCGTGCGGCGCGGCCATCGACGTGCCGTCGAGGGCCACGCTGCCGCCGCCGAGCTTGGCGGAGACGATGGCCTGGCCCGGTGCGTAGAGGGACACGCAGGTGCCGTAGTTGGAGAAGTCGGTCTCCTCGTCGAACTTGTTGCTCGCGGCGACCGTGACCACCCGGGCGGCGGAGGCCGGGGAGACGGTGCAGGCGTCGATCGAGTCGTTGCCCGCCGCGATGACCGGCAGCACACCCGAGTCGGAGAGCGCGGTCGCGGCTTCGTTGACCGACACCGACCGGGGCCCGCCCAGGGAGCCGTTCATCACGGCCGGCTGCTTGGCGTTCTTGGCCACCCAGTCCATGCCCGCGAGGATCCCCGACCACGAACCCTTGCCCTCGCAGTTGAGGACGCGGACGCTGACCAGGTTCGCCTTGCGGGCCACCCCGTAGGTCTTGCCGGCGACCGTGCCCGCGACGTGGGTGCCGTGCCCGTTGCAGTCCTGGCCGTTGCGCCCGTCGTTGATCGCGTCGAAGCCGAACTTGGCACGGCTGCCGAACTCCTCGTGCGCGAAGTCGATGCCCGAGTCCAGGATGTACGCGGTCACCCCGGCGCCGTTGCCCTTGGTGCTGAAGTCGTTGTCGAGCGGCAGGTTCTTCTGGTCGATCCGGTCCAGGCCCCATGACGAGGACGGCGCCCGCACCCCGCTCGCGGCGGAAGGCGTCGGCACGGACTGCACCTTCGCGTCCTCCTCGACCGACTTCACCCCGAGGCTCACCCGGACGATCGTCAGCTGGAGCGGGGTCAGCGGGACCGCGAAGCCGTTGATCGCCGAGCCGTAGACGAACGTCGGCTTCAGCCCCAGCTTCTGCGCGGCCTTCGCCGCGTCCACCCCCTTCTCCAGGGTCACGATGTACTGGCCGGGCACGGCGTTCGGCGAAGTGCGCAGCGGGACCGGGGTCGGCTCCGGGGTGTCGGCGGCGGCCGTTCCGGCCGCGACCGTGGGCACCATGAGGAGGGTGGCGGCGGTCAGGCGTGCGAGCAGGCGCATGGAGGGACTCCCTGATGGGGGCGGGGGGAAGATCGGCATGGGCAGGCCGCCCCACACGACGACGAGTGCGTCAGCGGGGGCGGCCTTTCCTTCCATCGGGTACCGCTCCGGCCCGGCTTGAACACCCGCCCCCGGCCGGCCGATCCGCCCTTCGGCCGCGTCAAGGCACGCTGACGCCCGCGCTGCGGAAAGGTTTGTGCCCGTGCGGCGTCTGGGCGCGGCCCGCCTACGGACGCGGCCCGGGCGGCCCCGGCAAGATCACCCGTACGGTCCGCCGCCACCTCAGGGAGCGCACGGCCGGTGCGCTCGCCGTGCCCCCGCCACACCCCTCGGCGTCGTTGACCCGCCCCCGCGCGCGTGATCGCCTCACGGCATGCGCACCCGTCTGAGCCGAGCCCTGCCCCTGGCCGCCGCCGTCCTGGCAGCCGTCGCGGTCCTGCCCCTGTCCACCGCCGCCGCAGCCGTGGGCGAGCCCGCGCCGCCCTCGTACATCGTCACCGTCCGGCCGGGCGTCGACCCGGCCGGCGTGGCGGCCCAGGTCGGCGGCGTCCACCCGGATCGCTACTTCCACCACACCCTGAACGGCTTCGCGGCCCGGCTCAGCCCGCGACAGGTCGCGGACGTGGCCGCGCTACCGGGGGTCGTGGCAGTGGAAACCGACGGCACGGCGGGACCGTTCTAGGGAAACAGTAGGCGGTCATGAACTTGGCCAACGCCGTGCGGCGCTTCTCGGGGTCGTCGCGCTTGGGGTGGAAGCGTGTGGCCTCGACGACGAACTTGCGGGCCTCGCCCTTGTACGTGCACGCCGCCGCCGCGACCACCATGTCGTCGTTGACCCGGGCGTCATCGCCCACCGGGATCTTCGCCGCGCCCGCCAAGTGCCAAGACCGCCGAGTGTTCGGATCCACGTCGGCCGAGATGGTGTCCCCCTGGACAAGGAAAACATGCTCGCGGTCCACCCGTACGAGGCAGTTGGGCGCGTCCTGCCAGGAATTGGCCGACGACATGTCCAGCTTCTCGCCCGGGAGCAACACGGCGGCGGTCCGGGCATGCCGCTGCTCGATCACGCCGTGCACCCCGCCGCCTTCTGGGCGGACGGGAGATAGGCGGTGATGAACCGGGCAAGGTCCTCACGGCGTTTGGCCACGTCCGCCGGGCGTCTTTCCACCCACACCTCCACCACGTAGCGGTGTGGCTCACCCTTGTACGTGCACGCGGCGTACGCCATGGCCGCGTCGTCCGCGATCCGGGCGTCGATTCCGATGTTGGCCTTCTGCGGATTCCCGGAACGCGTCAGGGGGTCGCGCTTGACGTCCAGGGGGTCGAGGTCGGCAGGCATCAAGCTGGCTTGGAACGTCAGTTCTTGGCGCCTGTCGACTGACATTTCGCAGCCGCTGATGTCTCCGCCCCTCTCGTAGGTATTGCGCTGTGTGAACGACTCACCAGGTGGCAGCAGCGGTTTGACGAGAGCGGACGGTACTTCGACGTCGCAGACGTCTCCGGGCACCGCATAGTCCTGTCCCTGTGCACACGCCGTGGCCCCGGCCACGAGGAGCGCAACCATGAGAGCGGCGTGGCGGCGGTTCACTGGTCGCCTGCCAAGCCCTGGGCCGTCTGGTTTCCGTGGAAAGCGGCCCCGTTGATCTCCGAGGTGAGCGTGTAGCGGTTGTTGCCGCTGGCGGGATTGACCTTCGCCCATTCGTCGGCGAGGGCCTGGAGCTGGTATCTGCGGACGCTGAAGGCTTCGCCGCTCTGGCGCACGGCTTCGGCGTTGATCCGCGCCTGCTCATCGAGCTGCCATTGGTAGGCCAGGGCATCGACTCCGCGCTGGGCGGCGTCCCCCACGACAGGGATGAAGTTCGCGGCTCCGCCGAAGCCGTGGTAAAGCCACTTGGCTTCCCAGGACGGGTCGTCCTTGTCGGTCTTCAGTGCCTGGTATCGGGCTTCTTCGAGGAAGCCCACCGTCGCGCCGGCCCTGAGCAGGCTCTCCTTCGGGTCACTCGGCCGATCCTCATGGATGTCCTTGACCATCTCGCGGTTCATGGCCTCGTTCAACATGCCGTACGCGTTCTGGTCGCGGGAGAGCTGACCGGGAGCTTCATCTTCTTCTCGGTGGCGACGAGCGGTTGTCCCAGTCGCCGTTGCGCATGAGGTTGCTCATCAGCTGGTAGCCGTAGAGCTGGCTGCCCCGGGTCTGGATGCGCTCCTCACCCAGCTTGACCATGTCGTTCTCCCAGGCGCGCATGGCCGGGCTGTCGGACTGGGTGGCGCCGGCCAGCATGAGGGAGAGGTTGCGTTGGAAGTCGCGGAGCTGGTCGTGGCGCGAGCGCTGCAGCGCGCCGCCGTCGGACGGGTCGGCCAGGTCCGCCCAGAAGTCGAGCAGGCCGCGCGGGCCGACGGTGGTGGCGAGGGATCGCTCTCGGTCGCCCCTTCCAGGATCCGCTGTACTTCGTCCCGGAGTGCGATCGCCTCGGCCTCGGTGTGCTCGGGCGTGGTGCCGCCCCCGGCCGCACGGTCGGGGTGGACGCTCATCGTGACGGTGAAGCCGCACCCGCCGGTCCCGACAACGGTGAGGTTCTTCTCCAGGCCCCGCCGGACCGCCTCGTCCAGCCTTGCCTTGTACTCGACGAGCTCGCCGTGCGTGTCCCGCAGGATGTTCGCGATGCTGGTGGCCTCGGTCGCGGCGTCGGCGAACTCCTTGGCGGTCTTGGTGATGAACTCCCTCGTCACGGTGGCGTTCACCCCCGCCCAGCCGGCCTTGGCCGCTTTCCCGCCGAGATCGCCGCGGGCGTCGTGCTCCAGCTCCCACAGTTTCTTCGCCATGGCGGTCCAGTCGCCGACGGCGGTGGCCAGCTTGGAGAAGTCGGCGGAGCGCAGCGCGTCCAGGTCCATCAGTGCTGCGCCCCTTCCTCGAAGCCCTTGTCCAGTTGGGCGTACTTGAACCGGGTCACGAGCCAGTGCTCGTCCCCGGCATGCGCCTTCTGCGTGGAGGCGAGGTGGTGGGAGATGTGGGCGCAGGCGTCCTGGAGGGTGCCCACCTGGGCGTGCCAGGTGTCCGCGACGGTCGACAGCGCGGCGCCCAGATCGAAGCCCTGCTTCAGGGAACCGGCCGCCTCGTGCGTACTCGCCTTGGCGTGATCGCCGTCCGTGCCGAGCCGCCGGCGGAGCTTGAACGCCGCGTCACCGACGGCCGCGAGATCCTGATGGTCCAGCTCCAGGTCACCCTGTGGTCCCTCGCCCCCGCCGCCCGACCCGACCTGGTTGAGGCGCATCGCCGTCTGCCGGTCGGACAGGGCGGCTTTCAGCTCCGCCCATTCTGCGTCAAAAGACACCGGCCCCCCTGGATGAGTGGCGTTGAGAGCGATCCCCGACCCAGGCCATTAAGACACCGGTCCGTCCCACGGCGGAAGATCGAATGTGGCCACCCGCCCGGCCCGGGGCCAGGGCCACGGCCCAGGCCTACGCCCCCGGCCGGACGACGGCCAGCAGCACCGCTCGGCTCACGGCGGCCCCCGGCAGGATGCCCGTGTAGCGGCCCGCGTCCGTGAACGCGACGTACTCGCCCTCGTCGGAGAGGGCGGCGCGCAGCCACGCCCCGTCCCCGTCGGACCGTTCCAGCGCCCGGGTGTGGAGCACCGGGGTGAACAGCGCCAGCAGCCGCGGGAGGTCGATCTCCTCGGGCGAGGTGTCGAACCGGTCCACGGCGCGGGCCAGCAGCTGTTCCTCCAGGAACGGGTGGAGGGCGTCGCGCGGCGGCGGATGGGTCAGGCGGCGCATGCCCTCCAGGCCGAGCTCCTTCATCAGCCGGGCCGCCGGCGCCGCCCCCGACGCCTCGGCGAGGCGGACCCCGGCGGCCTGCCCGCAGGCCTCCAGGTACGCCTTGCGCAGGTCCGGGTCCCCGTCCTGGAGGCACTGGAGGAGGTCGGCCGGGCGGGCCCAGCCGGCGAACCCTCCCGGTCGGCCTTCCTGCTGGGCGGTGAAGACGACCACCGCGGGCCGGCCGAGCCGGGCGGCCGCGGCGCACAGGAGCAGCAGCCGGTGCTCCCACCAGGCGTGCCCGTCCTCCAGGTCCACGATCACCGCCTCGGCCCCGCGCAGCCCCCGCAGCGAGGTGACGGCCCCGGCCAGGGACGCGCCCCGTTCCGGGACCACGTTGCGCGGCACCGGCTGTCCGCGCCGGGCGGCGGCGGCCTGCGTGAGGGCGGCTTCGACGGCGCCGGGATCGACGGCGCCCCCGCCGTGCAGGGCCCGGCCGAGCACCACGAGCAGCAGCGGCAGCAGGCTCAGCAGGACGATGCCCAGCAGCACCCACCCCGCCGGCGCGGACCCCAGGCCCAGGGCGGTCCGCGCGGCACCCCAGGCGAGGGTCAGGACGACCAGCAGTACGGGGGCCAGCAGCACGGCCGCCCGTGCGCCGAACGGCCAGAGCTCCGGGCCGGACCCGGCCGGGCGGGCCGTGGCCCGCGCCCGGGTCGGCCCGTGCGTGTGCCGGTGCCTGTGCGGCGAGTCCACGGCACCCATTATCGGCCGCCCCACCGATCACCGCCCGGGGAGGACGCACCCTAGGCCCTGTACACCCGCAGCTCCGCCACCTCGTACGACATCTCCGTCTGCTCCGGCCCCGGCGCCGGGTGGTAGCGGCCTGCGCAGACCGAGAGGTTGACGATGAGGTGGGCGCGCCAGCCGCGGCCGACCCCCCGCCCGTCGGAGTAGACGCGGACGCCGTTGACCCACCACACCACGGACCGTTTGCCGAACTCGGTCCTCAGGTCGACCCAGGCGCCGGGCCGGACGGCCGGGTCGTGGTGGTAGCGGTGGGCCTCGCGGACGTGGTTGGAGAGTTCCAGGAGGTCGGGGTTGTCGGGGTGGTACTCGAAGACGTCGATCTCCTGGCCGCCGTCGCGCCAGGTCCAGATCGCGGGCCAGGCCCCCGTCTCGGTGGGCAGCCGGACCCGGGCCTCCAGGACGTCACCGGTGCGGACGGTGAACCCCTGGTCGCTGCCCTCGGTGGTGAGCAGCCCGGTGTCCCAGTTCCCGTCGGGGCGGCGGGTCGCCCGGAAGGTGCCGCCGCGGCTGTAGGAGGGGTCGGCGGTGAGGTGGTCGAGCTTGTTGTCGCCCGGGTTGACCGGGCCGCCGTCGGGATAGGCCCAGGAGCGGCCTGCGACCCATTGGGCGGTGGAGGCGAAGTCGGCGGTGAAGACGGGGGCGCTGCGCGGTGTGAACACCGGCAGGCCCCCGCCGCCGGCCGAGGGCAGGAGGCGGCCGGTCAGGCGGCGCAGCCATCCGGAGTGGTCCGATTCCATGGGAGTGTCCTGCCCACCCTCCGGGCCGACACCCCTCCGTTCTCACTCAGAGTAATCGTATGAATGCGTGGCGGCGTCGACGAAGGCCCGGATGAGCTCCGGGGACTTCACGCCGCGCTCCCGCTCGACGCCGCTGGAGACGTCCACGCCCCACGCACCGGTGGCCCGGACGGCCTCGCGGACGTTGCCCGGGCCGAGCCCGCCGGCCAGCAGCCAGCGCCCCTCGGGGGCCGTGAACTGCGCGGATCCCCAGTTCCAGGGCTTGCCGGAGCCGGGGTCGGGGGCGTCGATCAGCAGCAGGTCCTCGCCGTACTCGCCGCAGCGCGCGACGTGCTCGGCGGTGGCCCGCAGCAGGGTCCGGCCCGGGGCTCGGAGCCCGTCGTAGTACTCGATCCCCTCGTCCCCGTGCAGCTGCACCCCGCGCACGCCGCTCTCCTCGGCGAGCCGGCGCACCTCCTCCAGCGGCTGCTTCCGGAACACCCCGACGGTGAGCACCCCGGCCGGCACCCGCGCGGCCAGCTCCCACGCCAGCGCCGCGTCGACGGTGCGGGGGCTGTTCGGCGCGAGCACGAACCCGACGGCGTGCGCGCCCGCCTCCACCGCCACGTCGACGTCCTCGGGCGTCTTGAGCCCGCAGATCTTGACGAACACGCTCTTCCGGTCGCTCATGCCACAAGTCAACCAAACACCGCCCGGGGCTCAAGCCCCGGGAGTCCGAGCGCTTTGTCTGTGGAATGGGTGGTGGGCGGAGCCCACCACCACCCCCCACCCTCCCCAACCGGCGGCCATACCAGGCCGGATGACGATCCGTGACCGGCTTGCCACACAGGGGCACGAGGCCCTACCTTGCGGCTGGAAACGTAAATCGGCCCCCGCTGGTGCGCCAACACCACACGAGGGCCTGACCATCAAGATCGGCAGACGATCCCCATGGATGACGGCCAGCTTAGTGCTGCCCCGCACCCCCTCGCCAAGCCCGGTTACGGCAAAATCGCCGCTCCGGAGCAGGCGCCCCGCACCGCCCGCGACTTCGCGCACCTCCCGGCCCGCGAGGCGGCCGTCGCCGGGTACCTCGACCGCCTGCCGGACGGCGCCGACATCAGCGTGAAGACCCTCGCCGCCGTGCTGCCCCTGTGGGGCCAGTGCGCGCTGCGCACCGCCCTCAACCGGCTGGCCACCGCCGGGCACCTGCACCGGGTGCGGCAGCGGCTGCCCGGCGACGCCACGCGGTGGGTCACCCGCACGTTCTTCTCCCGCACCGCCCGCGACGGCACCTGGTGGGCCCGGTTCACCCTGAGGGATGCACCGGCACCGACCACCCCACCACCACCCTCCCCAGCCCCACCCCCGCCACGGACCTCCGCCCCGACTGCGGCCCCGGCCCCGGACCGACCCCCGTCCCCGGCCTCCGCCGGACCCTGTGCCACGACCCGGCCCCCGTCCCCGACACCGCCCGGGGACACGGACCCCGCCCCGCGACCGCCCGCGCCACCCGCCGCCGACGCGTACGGCATCCTCGCCTCGCTCGGCCGCGCCGCCCCCGCGCTGGCCCTGTCCAAGGCCGACTGCACGGCCCTCGCCCCTCTCCTCGTGCCCTGGCTGGACCGGGGAGCGACCCCCGACCGGATCCGGGCGGCCCTCTCGGCCGACCTGCCGCCCCTGGTCCACCACCCGGCCGGCTTCGTCCGCAAGCGCCTGGAAGCCCGCCTCCCCACCCCGGCGGCCCCGCCGGCCCCGGCGCCGCCCCCGCTCCGCGTCGAGTGCACCGAATGCCGCGCCCCCGGCCCGCCCGGCGCCTTCGCCGAGGGCCGCTGCCGGGCCTGCCGCCCCGACGGCCCCCGCCCGCCGGTCTTCACCCCGCCCCTCACCCCGGCCGAGGTCCGCGCCCACGCGGCCCGCATCCGCGAAGGGAACCGCCGATGACCAGTCCCCCGCTCCGACGGCGCCGAACCGGGGCACCATGGTGTCGAGGAGGCGACCCCATGACCCCCAGCACCGCCGCGCACGCCCAGATGTCCCTGACGGACTTCGAGACGCTGGCCCGCCGCGCACCCGAGACGGTCACGCTCGAATTCATCAACGGAAAGCTCGGAGTCAAGCCGTTGCCCGATCAGCGCCACGGCGCCATCGTCATGTGGCTGCTGCGCCAGTGCATGCAGCAGCGCCCGGAGCTCGCCCTCTACCCCGAGCAAGGGCTGAAGGTGGAGAGCTACCGCACCGGACGGGCCCGCGCGGACGGCGCGCTCGCGCCGTACGACCACTACGCCGCCCAGGACGGCGAGTGGGCGGATCCCGCCGGGACCCTGATGGTCGTGGAGGTCACTTCCTTCGACCCCGACACCGACCAGCGCGACCGGCGCGAGAAGTGCATCGCTTACGCCCAGGCGGGCATCCCGGTGTACCTGCTCATCGACCGGGACGCGGACACCCTGACCGTCCACAGCGATCCCGAAGACGGGAGGTACCGGCAGTCCGCGCCGTACGCCTACGGGGAGACGATCGTGCTGCCCGACCCCGTGGGCATCACCCTGGAGACGGAGAAGCTCAAGGACTACGCGAACTGAGCCCGCACCTCCCCCACAAACGCCCGAGGGCGGCACCCCCTCCGGCCGGAAGGGGTGCCGCCCTCGTTCGAGAACAGCCGATCAGCCAGGGGCCGATCAGAAGTCCATGTCACCGCCCGGCATGCCGCCCGGAGCGGCGGCGGCCTTCTCCGGCTTGTCGGCGATGACGGCCTCGGTGGTCAGGAAGAGCGCGGCGATGGACGCGGCGTTCTGCAGCGCGGAGCGCGTGACCTTCGCCGGGTCGATGATGCCCTCGGCGATCATGTCGACGTACTCGCCCGTGGCGGCGTTCAGACCGTGGCCGACGGCCAGGTTGCGCACCTTCTCCACGACGACGCCACCCTCGAGACCACCGTTGACGGCGATCTGCTTCAGCGGGGCCTCCAGCGCGAGCTTCACGGCGTTGGCGCCGGTCGCCTCGTCACCCGAGAGCTCCAGCTTCTCGAAGACCGAGGAGGCCTGCAGCAGGGCCACGCCACCGCCGGCGACGATGCCCTCCTCGACGGCCGCCTTCGCGTTGCGAACGGCGTCCTCGATGCGGTGCTTGCGCTCCTTGAGCTCGACCTCGGTCGCGGCACCGGCCTTGATGACGGCCACGCCGCCGGCCAGCTTCGCGAGGCGCTCCTGGAGCTTCTCGCGGTCGTAGTCCGAGTCGGAGTTCTCGATCTCGGCGCGGATCTGGTTGACGCGGCCCTGGACCTGGTCGCTGTCACCGGCACCGTCGACGATGGTGGTCTCGTCCTTGGTGATGACGACCTTGCGGGCGCGGCCGAGCAGGTCGAGACCGGCGTTCTCCAGCTTGAGGCCGACCTCCTCGGAGATGACCGTGCCGCCCGTGAGGATGGCGATGTCGCCGAGCATGGCCTTGCGGCGGTCGCCGAAGCCCGGGGCCTTGACGGCGACGGACTTGAAGGTGCCGCGGATCTTGTTGACGACCAGGGTCGACAGGGCCTCGCCCTCGACGTCCTCGGCGATGATCAGCAGCGGCTTGCCGGACTGCATGACCTTCTCCAGGAGCGGCAGCAGGTCCTTGACCGAGCCGATCTTGGAGTTGACGATCAGGATGTACGGGTCGTCGAGCGACGCCTCCATACGCTCCATGTCGGTGGCGAAGTACGCCGAGATGTAGCCCTTGTCGAAGCGCATGCCCTCGGTGAGCTCAAGCTCCAGACCGAAGGTCTGGGACTCCTCGACGGTGATGACGCCTTCCTTGCCGACCTTGTCCATGGCCTCGGCGATGAGCTCGCCGATCTGGGTGTCGGCGGCGGAGATGGAGGCCGTGGAAGCGATCTGCTCCTTGGTCTCGACATCCTTCGCCTGCGCGAGCAGGGCGGCGGAGACGGCCTCGACGGCCTTCTCGATACCGCGCTTGAGGGCCATCGGGTTGGCACCGGCGGCCACGTTGCGCAGACCCTCGCGGACGAGCGCCTGGGCGAGGACGGTGGCGGTGGTCGTACCGTCGCCGGCGACGTCGTCCGTCTTCTTGGCGACTTCCTTGACCAGCTCGGCGCCGATCTTCTCGTACGGGTCCTCGAGCTCGATCTCCTTGGCGATGGAGACGCCGTCGTTGGTGATCGTGGGCGCACCCCACTTCTTCTCAAGGACGACGTTGCGACCCTTGGGGCCAAGGGTGACCTTGACGGCGTCCGCGAGCTGGTTCATGCCACGCTCGAGACCGCGCCGGGCCTCCTCGTTGAAGGCAATGATCTTGGCCATCTGAAGTGGTCCTCCAGGACTGGGGTTCCCCCCGCGCCGCCAGGCACCAGGGGAGGGTGGATTGCTCCGGACCGCGCCCGCGCCCGCGACGGACGGCCTGCCGGCCCGGCGGTTCCTTCCCGCCGGACCCTGCGGGCCTCACCGGCCCGGTCCTCGTCTTGTAGCACTCTCACCCGGAGAGTGCTAACGCCAATGATTAGCACTCGGCCCCCACGAGTGCAAGCGGCTTCGAGACATGCCGGGCCGGCGCCGGGCCACCGCCGGGTCGGCACATACGTGAGGGGCCCGCATCCCGACCGGGATGGGGCCCCTCACGTGTTGGTGCGTGCGTCGGTGGCCGATCGCGCTTCGACTCAGCCGGCCGCGAGCTTGACCATGTCAGCCTGCGGACCCTTCTGGCCCTGCGAGATCTCGAACTCGACCCGCTGACCCTCTTCAAGGGTGCGGTACCCGTCCATCTGGATGGCGCTGTAGTGGACGAACACATCCGCACCACCGTCGACCGCGATGAAGCCGTAGCCCTTCTCCGCGTTGAACCACTTGACGGTGCCCTGAGCCATGCCTAACTCCCCTATTACTGGCCCTTGCGCAGGTCCGCACTTCGCGGACCCGGGTCAGAACTTGCGCCGGAACGCCTCGACCGGGGCTGAATGTATCTGCACCGCTGCTGTCTGCAACAGGTCATTCCGACGAGAAATCTGGACACGAACAAACGTGGAAATGGGCTGAAAAGTTGGCGTATTCCTGGGCAAGTCGGGCCAGACGAACCGCACCAATGCCCCAAAAGGCGCACGCATGTTGACTCAATGTCAACCCTCACGCAGCCCGTTCATATGCGGCGGGCAAGAACAGCGGAGGGGACTTCCCCAACTCTACCGCGCCCAATCAAGCAGAATTGCCCCCTCCGCTTTTAGCGGAGGGGGCAATTCTGATTCGGTCGGGTCAGCAGCCGCCCGCGACGGCGGGGATGATCGAGACGCCCGCGCCGTCCGGCGTCGCCGTCTGCAGGCCGCCCTCGAAGCGCACGTCGTCGTCGTTCACGTAGACGTTCACGAAGCGGCGCAGCTTGCCCTGGTCGTCCAGGACGCGCGCGGCGATGCCCGGGTGGCTCGCCTCCAGGGAGGCGATGACCTCGGCCAGGGTCGCGCCCTCGGCCGGGACCTCGGCGGCGCCGCCGGTGTAGGTGCGCAGGATGGTGGGGATGCGGACGTTGACGCTCATGGCGCTACCGCCTTTCCGTGGAGTGCGAGGGAAGGGTCAGGCCAGGCCGGCGGCGCGGAACGCGTCCAGGCTCGGGCGGATGGTGGCGGTCTGGCCGCTGTCCGCGGCCACCGCCTCCAGGGTCTTGAGGCCGTCACCGGTGTTCAGGACCACGGTGGTCAGCGAGGGGTCCAGCTGCCCGTTCTCGATGAGCTTCTTCGTCACGCCGACGGTCACGCCGCCCGCGGTCTCGGCGAAGATGCCCTCGGTCTGCGCCAGGATCTTGATGGCCTCGACGACCTGCTCGTCGTTCACGTCCTCGACGAAGCCGCCGGTGCGGCGCGCGATGTCGAGCACGTACGGGCCGTCCGCCGGGTTGCCGATGGCGAGGGACTTGGCGATCGTGTTCGGCTTCTGCGGGCGCACCACGTCGTGGCCGGCCTTGAAGGCCGTGGACACCGGGGAGCAGCCCTCGGCCTGAGCGCCGAAGATCTTGTAGGGCTTGTCCTCGACCAGACCGAGCTTGATCAGCTCCTGCAGACCCTTGTCGATCTTGGTGAGCTGCGAGCCGGACGCGATCGGGATGACGAGCTGGTCGGGCAGCTGCCAGCCGAGCTGCTCGCAGATCTCGTAGGCCAGGGTCTTGGAACCCTCGCCGTAGTACGGGCGCAGGTTGACGTTGACGAAGCCCCAACCCTCGCCCAGCGGGTCGCCGATGAGCTCGGAGCAGAAGCGGTTCACGTCGTCGTAGTTGCCCTCGATGCCGACCAGGTCGCCACCGTAGACACCGGCCATGACGACCTTGCCCTGCTCCAGGTCGTGCGGGATGAACACGCAGGAGCGGAAGCCGGCGCGGGCGGCCGCGGCGCCGACGGCGCCGGCCAGGTTGCCGGTGGAGGAGCAGGAGAGGGTGGTGAAGCCGAAGGCTCGGGCGGCCTCGACGGCGATGGCCACGACGCGGTCCTTGAAGGAGTGCGTCGGGTTTCCGGAGTCGTCCTTGACGTAGAGCTTGCCGGTGACGCCCAGCTCCTTGGCCAGGTTCTGCGCGTCCACGAGCTTGGTGAAGCCCGGGTTCAGGCTCGGCTTGGAGGCCACGTCCGCGGGGACGGGCAGCAGCGGCGCGTACCGCCAGATGTTGTTCGGGCCGGCCTCGATCGCCGCGCGCAGGGCCTCCGGGTCACCGGTGGGCAGCTCGTAGGCCACCTCCAGCGGACCGAAACACTCGACGCAGGCGAAGATGGGGCCGAGCTCGAAACGGGTGCCGCACTCACGACAGGAAAGACCGGTGGCGGGGCCGAGGTCGACGGACCCGGCGGTCTCGGATCCCGGAGCGGCAGAGGTGGCGACAGACTGTGCAGCCATGATGGCGAGGCCCTTTCTCCTCATCTTCCCCATGGCGCACTTCGCCATGAGACGGAATTGGCACCTTCCCTAGCCGGGGACCCCGCGGGATGCGTATCGCATCGCGAGAACCGACTGGAGGGTTGCCGGGGCTTCAACGGGCCGTGTCCCTCTGCCCCTCTGGATGAGCGGTATGGCACCGGCACACGCGCTCGAAGGCGCGCCGGTGCGTTTGTCGCGGGGCCCCCGGCATGCGGTGGACCTTCGCGTTGTTCAAGACTGTAACCGAAGGGGCGGTGGGTTGAGACAGCCGTCCGAACCGCGAGATGGATCACGATTCGGCCGAAAACCGCCGGGTCTGATGCCGCCGCAGAGTAGCCAGGGAGTGCTGAGAGTGCTGGATGAGGTGGAGCGCTGGCTGGCCGACCGCTCCTGGTCCGCCGCCGACCGACCGCTCGACCAGCTCCTCGAGCGCAAACGGGCGGCCGGGACCACCGTGAGCGTGGTGCTGCCGGCCCTCGACGAGGAGGCCACGGTCGGGGAGATCGTGGAGGTGATCCGGCGCGACCTGATCGAGGGCCTGCCGGTGCCGCTGGTGGACGAGCTGGTCGTCGTCGACTCCGGGTCCACCGACCGGACCGCCGAGGTCGCCGCCAAGGCCGGCGCCCGGGTGGTGCACCGCGACGAGATCCTGCCCCGGCTGCCCGCCGTGCGCGGCAAGGGCGAGGTGCTGTGGCGCTCGCTGCTGGCCACCACCGGGGAGATCGTCTGCTTCGTCGACGCCGACCTGCGCGACTTCTCGTCCGCTTTCGTCTCCGGCATCGTCGGCCCGCTGCTCACCGACCCGCAGGTGCAGTTCGTCAAAGCCATGTACGACCGCCCGCTGGGGGACGCCCCCGGCCAGGGCGGACGGGTCACGGAGCTGGTGGCCCGCCCGCTCCTCAACCTCCACTGGCCGCAGCTGGCCGGCTTCGTCCAGCCCCTGGGCGGCGAGTACGCCGTACGCCGCTCCCTGCTGGAACGTCTCCCCTTCCCCGTCGGCTACGGGGTCGAGCTGGGCCTGCTCGTCGACGCGCTGCACACCGTCGGACTGGACTCGATGGCCCAGGTCGACGTCGGGGTCCGGCTGCACAAGCACCAGAGCGGGCAGGCACTGGGCCGGATGGCCGCGGCTATCTACCGCACCGCGCAGCTGCGGCTCTCGCGCGGCCATCTGGTGCGGCCGGAGCTGATCCAGTTCGAGAGGGGGCCGGACGGGTTCGTTCCGCGCACCTACCCCGTGGACACGGAGGAGCGGCCGCCGATGCTGGAGATCGAGGAGTACGCGGTCCGGCGCGTGGCCTGAGCGGGCGGGCCCTGAACGGGCGGCGCCTGAACGGGCGGGGCCCGTGATCCGGGTCGCGGCTTGACCGCCACGTGACGATTCGGGCATTTCCCGGACGTTTGAGCGAGGAGGCCCCGGGCTAGGTTCGCGGCATGGCTTCTCAGGTACTCGTCGCCGCGAACCGCGGCCCGCTCTCGTACGCCCTCGCCGCCGACGGCAGCCTCAGCGCCCGGCGCGGCGGGGGCGGTCTCGTCTCCGGCCTGTCCGCGGCGCTCGCGGCGCAGCCGGAGGCCCTGTGGATCTGCGCGGCCCTCTCCGACGCCGACCGCGAAGCGGTCCGGCGGGGGATCTCCGAGCCGGGCGTGCGGATGCTGGACATCGACCCGGCGGTGTACGACGACGCGTACAACGGCATCGCGAACTCGGTGCTCTGGTTCACCCACCACCACCTCTACGACGTCCCCCGCGAGCCCGTCTTCGACGCGGAGTTCCGGCGGCGCTGGGACTCGTACGCCGCCTACAACCAGGCCTTCGCCGAAGCCCTGGCCGAGGAGGCCGCGCAGGGCGCCCGCGTCCTCGTCCAGGACTACCACCTGGCCCTGGTCCCCGGGGCCCTGCGCGAGCTGCGCCCCGACCTGCGGATCGCGCACTTCACGCACACCCCGTGGGCCTCGCCGGACTTCCTGCACATGCTCCCGGACGACATCCGCAGCCGGCTGGTGTGGGGCATGCTCGGCGCCGACCAGCTGGGCTTCCACACGGCGGCGTGGGCCGCAACCTTCATCGGCGGCGCCACGGTGGACGACGTGCACGGCGTCGCCGACGGCTTCGTCCCCCGCGAGGGCCACCAGGGCGGGGTGCACCACCGCAGGCTGGCGGAGGACGGCCGGTACGGGGAGACGCGCTTCACCGGGGTCGGCCAGTACCCCCTGGGTGTGGACGGCGACGACCTGCGGGCCCTGGCCCACCGGCCGGAGGTCGACGACAAGCTGGCCGCGCTGCGCGCGGAGGTCGGGGACCGCAGGACGATCGTGCGGGTGGACCGCACGGAGCTGTCGAAGAACATCCTGCGGGGCCTGCTGGCCTACCGGGAGCTGCTGACCGTCCACCCGGAGTGGCGGGGCCGGGTGGTCCACCTGGCCTCGGCCTACCCGTCGCGCCAGGACCTGGAGGTCTACCGCACCTACACGGCGGCGGTCGCGTCCCTGGCCGCCGACATCAACGCCGAGTTCGGGACGGAGGAGTGGCAGCCGGTGCTCGTCTCCGTCCAGGACGACTTCGCGCGGTCCCTCGCGGCGTACCGGATGGCGGACGTGGCACTGATCAACCCGGTGCGGGACGGCATGAACCTGGTGGCGAAGGAGATCCCGGTCGTCTCGGAGGCGGGCTGCGTCCTGGTCCTGTCGACGGGGGCGGGGGCGTACGAGGAACTCCGCCAGGACGCCCTGACGGTCAACCCGTACGACGTCACGGCGACGGCCGAGGCCCTGCACGCGGCCCTGACGATGCCGGAGGAGGAACGCGCGGAACGCACGAAGCGCCTGGCGGCAGCGGCGACCTCCCTCCCCCCGGCGGCATGGTTCGAGGCCCAGCTGGAGGCGCTGGGGGAGTGAGGGGACGGGGGGTGGACCGGACTTCACTCAGCGGTCTCAGAGACCGGTGGGGGCTTTCCCGTCAGCCTCATCGTCCTTCCGCGTCGGGCCGGCCTGTCAAGGGCGCTCCTTCGTCGCGTCGCTTCGCGATGGCCTTCGGCCACCCTTTTCAACCCCGCGCCCCACCGAA